>NZ_JBPLBG010000042.1:0-107519 GCF_054039255.1 Candidatus Harpocratesius sp. | reverse complement strand
TTGAAAAACAGGGCTATTTTAGGAGATAATTTGATTTTACAAATAAAATAAATTATGTCGGAGTAATTTTCAAATGAAATGCAATATAAAGATTAAAAAAATTAATTAACTTGTAAACTTAAGAATTTAATAAGAAATATGTTCTTTTATTTCTTAGCATGAGTAAAATATTAGCTAAAGAGAATTTTGAACATTTTTCTAATATATTTTTCGAATTAGAGCACTAATAATATTTATACTTCTTTACTACAATAAAAGACTCAAGAATAATAATGAAAATGCAAAATTGTATACCGATACTTTCATAGTTATGTGCGAATAAGTTTGTTATCCTATAATAACCAAGAATGCTAAATTTAGGAAAAAAATAAAATTATACTGCTTGAGATTAAGAGATTAAGAAATAATCGAAACCATAGTGCACTCTGCTCGTTGCACTTGTTCAAGACTCGCAATTGCATCTTCCAGAGGTTGGGTTCCACCTTCACGTTCTTTTAATAATATTCGAGCGATAATTTTTTTTGCACCAAATGCAATTGGTTCAATTTTGAATGTTTCGACCATTCCACCTGCTTTTTCAACAATAGGTTTTACCACATTATTCATTAAATCTTCCAAACCTTCAAAATCTTCTGGGATGATATCAAAAATACCTAATAAGGTCTTTGGGCCTTTCTTTTTCTTTTGTTCTGCCATTATTTTTCACCAAATATTTTATGGTCCTTCAAATCCACACTTAGGACATTTATAAGGTCGTGCAAAGCGGCGACATCTTTCACAACGCCACAAGAGTACATCTCCACAGTTTGGACATGCAAAATGCACTGCATTTTCATTGGGTTGGATCATTTTCCCACACGATGTGCATGATTCTTGATTATAACTCATTATTTATTAACCTCAAAAAGGCTACTTCTTGGGTATTTAAGGCAGAGATTCTAAATTAATTTTATGGTATAAAATGGAGAACTTAAAAAAAAAAAGATTGTTAATTTTATTAGTTAACTACGAAAATAAAATTGAATGTTAATTAACTTAGCATGAAATCCAAAGCATACTCCACATGTAATTGAGTTGTGTCAAAAATAGGAATAGAAACATCTTCTTGATGAATTAACAATGGGATTTCAGTACATCCAAGAATAATCCCTTCAGCACCTCTTTGATGCAAATTATTTATAATCCTTTGAAATTTTCGTCGAGATTCTAAGCGAATCTTTCCAAAGGCTAATTCTTCAAAAATAATTCTGTTTATTTCATCTATTTCTTGTTTTGAAGGAATCAGTGTTTCAATATAGTATTTTTCTAATAGTCGATCTTTCAGAAAATTTTCTTGCATTGATATTTTTGTTCCCAACAATCCTACAGTACTAATATTGAGTTCTTGTATTTTTTTTGCAGTTGCATCAATTATATGTAAAATAGGAATAGCAATTTGTAGTGAATCTTCCAAAAGGGGAATTATTTTATGAATTGTATTGGAACAGATAAGTAACGCCTTAACTCCCATTGATTGTAATCCTATACTCATCTTGCTAATGATCAATGTAATTCTTTTCCAATTTTCGATCTCCATGAGCTTAAAGATCTCATCGAAATCTAATGAATATAAGATTAACTGGGCAGAATGATATCCTCCTAATTTTTTAGCAATCCCTTCATTTAGTAAACGATAATATTCTAAAGTGGATTCCCATGTCATTCCACCTAATAACCCAATAGTTTTCATATTGAATAAATATTGTTTAAATATGATAAAAATCCTATTAATGATTTTGATAAATTTCTTTGAACTCATACTTGAAATAAACTTTTCACACTAGTTCATTTCAGAATTAAAAGAAAAAATCAGTAAAGAATCATAGAAAGAACAAATAATTAGGGCGTTTTAAGATGAATTATATGATTTTTTAATCTTCTCTCTATTTTATTCATTCTCGATTGGTTGCAATATATTCAATTTCAGGAAAATATTTAACTGATATTACACCAGGAAATGTTTCAATTTTCTTAATAATTAGAAATAATCTTGCTACAGAACGAAATGCTGCATGAAAAATAATACCTACTTTTCCAAAAGTAATGTATACTTCCCTAATCTCCTTAAATATTCGAATATACTTAAGAAGTGGTTCAATTTTCGAATTTTTGATACGAATTTGAAACAAAATTAATTTATAATTAGCGCTTTCATGCAAATATCTAATAATAATTGAAACTATTAAAAAAATACTGGTGATAATTACATAATTAAACAAAATGGGTTCTTTCCAAATAAATACTCCTATATATAAGCCGATCAATGGTTGTAAAACGGTTAAAACACTGTTCCATGAATCAAACCCTAATTCGTGTCGAGGCCAGTTTCCTGAAGCAATAATTTGAAACAAATATGGAATCATTGTGCAAATTACTGCTATTGAAATAATATAGGGATTAATTAAAAATTGTAATAAATGTTTTAAATCATCAAATACGAATCGTCGAGCTTCTTCTCCTGCCAATGTTGTATAATCGACTAATCCTAAAATCAACATGGTTAAAACGAAAATTATTGAACCAAATAGATGAATTCCTAAAAGTTTATAAAATGAACGGAGTAACCCCAATTTTTTACGCAGTATTTTCGATATTTCTGAATTGATTAGTGATTGGGGTAATAATGGAACTCTATGAAGTGAATCTTGTCCTACATATACAGTATATAAAATAAAGGCAAGGGTTGTAATTATAAGGATGAGAAAGCCAAAGAAAGTAAGGGAAGCATTAGGTGCAGAATCATAACTAAGTGTAATCGAAATAATACCTGCAGTGAGAAGAAATAGATATACCAACTTAAATCCATCCATTTCTTCTGTTCTTCTTACCCAATTTAAAATGGCAATGAAGAGAATTGGAAGAGCGTTGACAATAATTGTGCTAAGAATAACACCAACCAGCTGAAAGCTTAAATAATAAAATGGAACAACTATTCCTACTATAAGAAAGCCTAAAAAAGATAAATAAAGAATTTGATATTTTCCTCGTAAAAAGAATTTATTCTTTCCTAAATAATAAGATTTCAAAGTGGATCGAATTAAATAACCGAATTTTGGAGGTGAATTCGGAGGAGAATTCGGAGGAGAATTTAGAGATGAATCTGAAAGTGAACTTGAGCGAAATATCCAATATATTCTAATCCAAAGAAAGATGATCATTGATAATTCGAAAATTGCTGAAATAATAAATCTGCTGAAACCGATTGTAAAAGGACTGGCTCCTGGAATAAATTTGATGAACAAAGGTCCTAATCCAATAGCAATATTCCCAATTATTAAAAACAGTAGAAAAATATTCATAATCAATGCTCCAAATGGAAGTTTTAAAGATAATTTATATTTTAGTGAATTAATGAAATTGTAATTATTTTTGATTTTTTGGTAAATTATTTCAGGGAGAATTTCTTAAGAACAACTTGTGTGTAGGTCTCTTGAATTCCGGGTAAATTATCAAGATGCTTGCTGTAGAGTTCGTAAATTCCCTCCGTATCTTCCACCTCTATTTCGATCATACCGTTATAATCTCCCGTAAGGCGATAGTATGCTTTAATTTGGGGAAGTTGTAGCAGATAATTCTGAACAGTATCTCGTTGATTTCGTTCTATTTGAAGAAAGCAGAAAGCGGTTAATTTTACCATAATTTTCACATCAAAAAAGGTATTATTTTCCAAAAAAATTTCTTACTTTGAGAACTTATTTTTTCTCTTTTGCTGATTTTGATGTTTATCAAGGAATTTTTTTAAATTGGCATCCAATTGATTTCTTTTTTCAGAATCATAAAAATCGGCTAATTCATCTTGGGCTTTTGGATAATACTGCATATTCAAGAGTTCTTCTTTTCGATCGCAAAATTCTTTAAGAAGTGTAATATTATCATATATAAATTCTGTACTAAGAGCATTTTTTTCCAATAATCTTAAAATTCTCATGAGCATATCTAAAAAATGATAAGAATAAGATATTGCGGCTTTATAAACTGCTTTTTTCTTTGGTTCGGCTGTATATTCTATTTTATTGTATTCTTTCAATAATTTATTAAGAATTTTATTATAATTACGGGTAAACGGAATTATTAATTCATGAAAACGATTTCGCGCTGGTGATTCATTTACCTTATCACAATGCTGGTAAATTGCAATTTCTTGCGAAATTTTCAATTCTAATTGATGCAGTTCTTCCAAAGAAGTATGTGATGAATTCAACGATAATAATATAGTAAAGAATTCATTCCTATATTAATTCGGCTTTTAAATTATTTGTATATATCGAATTTAGTAGGTGACAATTTTATTTCTATATTTGGAAATGATGGAGATATTACATAGGGTTATATGAATAAATAATAATTTTGTCCTATAGATCAGTAATAGATTTTAAGTATATTGGAAGTACATCGCTTTATCATAATATAATGATGTGAATAAGTATATGGTGATTGAAGAAAACTTAACTTCATTTGGAAAGAAAAAACAGTCAAATTTAGTCGGTTCGATCTATACTGAAATATCCCATCTAAAAAGGGAAGTAATCGAATTTTCCAATAAGGACTTTACAAGTTTTTTTCATAAATCACTTTCATTTCTAAAAAAAGAAATATTGGATATTTTTTTGAAGAATCCGCTTATTTTATCTAGAAATTCTGCATTGGAGAAATTTCTAAGGCAAGAAATTTATGTCTCTCGCAATCATGAAAACTATCTTGATCAAGCTGCAGAGATGGGGGCATTTTTTATTCTATCTAAGTTATTTACTTATGAATTAATAAGACAACAAGTTCGAAATTCGTATTCTATAAATCTTTCTCCAATCTTATCGCAGAATGAAGAAAAATGTCCAACTACATTTAAAGAAATGTCAAATAAAGAAATAAATAAAAAAATAGTAAATAGATATAAGAAAAAAAAAGATAATTCAAACGAATTCGGAAATAAATCTGGATTGAAGTGGCAAATTTTAAAAAGTTATCGTAAATTGACTGACATCTTTGAATTTGCACCTATTTTTAGTAATAATCCCTTTATTATCGCTCTTGATTTCTCAGAAAATTCATCTTCATTAGAATTATTATTAAAACATTTTATTTTCACCATTCAAAGTATAAATTTTAAACATTTAGCATTAGAATCATTCGGCTCTCTTTTTCAAGATCTAATTCCTGTTATGGATCGTAAATTACTTGGTCAAATTTACACTCCTTCTGAAATTGCGGAATTCATGGCTCATCTTGCTATTCAAAATCCAAAACAAACTGTGTTAGATCCTGCCTGTGGTTGTGGTAGTTTATTGATTCAAAGTTATCGTCGTTTAGTTTCACTAAATCAATATTATCAGAGCAATAATTCAGATTCATTTTCAACAACAACTTCTAACTTACTTTATAATCTACCTTATTCTATACACGAAAAAGTCTTACATCAATTGTGGGGTATTGAGATTAATGTCTTTCCAGCATATATTTCTATGTTATCGCTTTCATTTCTTAATTTATCTATGATTACTGATTTTGTTGGAGTTTTTCTTGAAGATTTTCTTCAATTAGGACCTTTGAAAACTTATATGGTGAAATCAAAAAATTTACAAACTGGTGCGACAATTTCACGTATTCTTCCCGCATTTTTTGATGTAATTATTGCAAATCCCCCATATATTAAGCAAGAAAAGATACCTCGAAAAAAAATCATGATGAAGCAGTTACCTGAATTTGCAACCCAAAGAATTCAGCATAATTTAATAAAATCAAATCTTGACTCAAAAAAGAATGTAAAGAGGCTTAAATTAGAGTTATCTGGAAAAACAGATTATTATGGCTTCTTTTTATGGTATAGTGCATATTTTCTCAAAGAAGGAGGGCGTTTATGTTTCATTATTCCAAATAAATGGATGGATGTGAAATATGGAGAAAAAATTAAAAACTTTCTCTTGGAGAATTTTCAGATTCGGGCAATTATTAGCTTTGATCAAAATATTTTTACCGCCGCACAAGTTTCAACTGTAATTCTCGTTGCAGATCGATGTTCATCTCAAAAACAGCGCGAAACAACTATTGTACAATTTATTCGATTACAAAATAAAAATGCAATTCCATCTGTCTTGAAATTGGTTAACTCTACGAAAGATGATAAAGATTTCAATCAAATAAAGAAATTAGCTCAAGAAAATTCAAATTTATATTTTTTTGATAATACCATACAGGGAATTTCGAGAACTGCTGTTTTACAGAAATCGCTTCTACCAGTTGAAAAGTGGTCCATGAAATATCTGTATCAAAGTCATTTTTCACAGATTCTCTTGAATCGAAAATTAATCTCCTTAGATAACGGTATTTTTTGCAGAGTTGTGGGTGGAATTAAAACAGGTGCGAATGATTTTTTCTTCCCATCCAAAGATATCTTGAACCACTTTAGAATTCCTTCTGAATTTTTGAAACCTGGAATTCGTTCTGGTCGCAATTTACCTTCAACTTTTCTTATTCAAGAATCTATTAACCCATTTATTTCCATTCCTCCTGAGATCGAAGTTAATGACGAATCTAGGATTAGTGAATATATTCGATTTGGGCAAGATATTTGTCATTATCCTGATCGTCCTTCACTTCATTGGAAACCTTGGTATTCTATACCAGAAACGCAGCAAGATTCTCCTGATATTTTATTTCTTCGACATATTGATAAGAGTTTTCGGGCTTATTGGAATAAAATTGGCGCGATAGTAGCTGATGGAATACGAGGGATTCAAGTATTAAATGATGAATGGTTGATCTTCCTTTTAGGTGTTTGTAATTCTACATTTTTTTATTGGCAAGCTCACATGTTAGGTCGTTGGGAAGGTCAAGGCGACTTGCAGTTATTAGTTTATGAATTACGCCGATTTCTCGTTCCTAACATGGGAGAAATTACAATTGATCAGAAAAATCAAGTAATTCAAGCAATGAAAAATATTTTACAAAATTCTCCCCAGATTGATCAAGTAACTGAGCAGCAGCAAGAAATATTAGATCGTGCCGTATTAAATTGTTTGAATTTAGAAGCTGAATATTCTTTACTAATTAAGGAAACGCAAATGATGGAACAGAAAAGATTATCAAAAGGACTTTAAAATCACTTCATTATTAATATATTATTCAAAAAGTATATCTATAGAAGGAATGCATTAAAAAGCATGGAACTTACAGAATTTGTTGATGATAATAAAGAAAAAAGAACTCAAAATTCTGTACTTATTGAAAAGAGAATTAAAAATAGAAAATTCAAAAAAATTGTTGGTAATCCTCATCCCTTCCTTAAATGGGCAGGAGGGAAAAGGCAATTAATAGAACAATATGATGAATTCATTCCTAATGATATTGAAGAATATATTGAACCTTTCGTTGGTGGAGGTGCAATGTTTTTCTATTTGCTCCCAGATTTTGCGATTTTAATTGATAATAACCCTGTTTTAATAAATTCCTACAAAATCATCAAGAATAATGTGAATGAACTACTAAAACTATTAGAAAAGCATGAAAATAACTCTGAATATTATTATAAGATAAGAAGCTTAGATAGACATCCTGATTTTGATAAATTATCAGATATAGAAAAAGCATCCAGGACAATTTATTTAAATCGTTGTTGTTATAATGGATTATATAGAGTTAATAAAAAAGGGCAATTTAATGTACCATTTGGTCGATATAAAAATCCTATTTTTTGTGATAAGGAAAATTTACTCGCTGTTCACCAATCTCTGCAAAATGTCGAATTAATTTGTGATTCTTTTGAAAAGGTAACAGAATTTGCCACAGAAAACTCTTTTATTTATATGGATCCTCCCTATGTTCCCATTTCTGATACTGCAAGTTTTACTAGTTATACTAAAGAAGATTTTGGAAAAGAACAGCAAATTAAATTGAAAAAAGTATTTGAAACTTTGGATAAAAAAGGGAGTAAGGTAATGCTAAGTAATTCTTATTGTGAGTTCATTTTAGATTTATATGAAAAATATGAAATTAAAATTGTATATGCAACCAGAGCAATAAACAGCAATGCTAACAAACGTGGAAAAATAAAAGAAATATTGATTTTAAATTACTAAACGATAAAAAGCTCAGGATATATCTGAAGTTAATTCATTCTACTCATATTTTTGTCAATTTCAAAGTAATTCAAAGTAACCGTACTTTAGTTAGACGATTTTTCAATTATTTTCATTTTTTTTTTTTAATGCTTCTATGAAATGTGAGAAAATAAATTCCTATTTTTGCTTTTCTTAAAAAAATAGATACTTTTCCTTATTATCTGCTCTTTCTTAAGATAGAAATTTGGTAGTTATATCCTTTTTTTCACATATGAAATCTTGATAATTCAAGATTGTTTTAAAAAGAGTTTTGAAAAAATTTCTTATTATTAAATTCCAAAAGCTTTAAATACTCATTTTTACTTTAGATATTCAGAGATGACAACTTTAAGTTGTCTTGCAAAAAATATATAAAATTAAAATTAAATCAGGTGAGCAACATGACCGACAATAATGAAAACACAAAAATTCAATCCGAAACTGCTTCAAAAGATGAATTTAGACCCAAATATCGAATTACTCCAAAATACGGAGTTTATACAGAAGATGACAAAGTTATTCTCCAAATCGCAATTCCAGGGGTTAAAAAAGAGAATATTCATATGAAAGCTCTTAAAGATTACTTCACACTTCGTGCACAGCGTGATGAAAATACTGTATACATGCTAGATCTTGATTTTGGGGTCAAAATTGAACCCGAAAAAACGTCCTCACGTTATGAAGAGGGATTACTTCGACTTGAATTCAAGAGATTCAATCCTCTGGAACATGCATACAAAGTTCCAATTCAATAATCTTTTTTCTTATCATGTACCCATATAAATTCATAGAAATCTGAAATATAAAATACAAACAATCAATAGGTGAAGAAAAATGGCATTAGTAGAAAATGAAAAAAGTAAAGCAATGCAAAAATCTGAAAATAAAGAAGAAAAAGATGAAGTTTATTATCGTGTCTTTCCTGACATGAGACGTCGTATTAATTATGAAGACAAAACCATTTACATTGAAGTTTCCCTTCCTGGAGTAAAAAAGGAAGATATTACTCTTAAAGCACTGCCCACTTGGTTCCATCTGGTGGGAAAACGAGGCCATATGGAATATTCTGCTAATCAATCCTTTGGTGCAGAAATTGTACCTGAAAAAACCGAAGCAAAATATAATAATGGATTACTCCAAATCACAGCTCACATCCGAGACCCAATGGATGATGCGAAAGAAATCGCACTTTAATCCCTATTTTTTTATTTTAATTTATAGCAAAATGCTCAAAAAGTGAAATAATATAATATAAAGAACAAATAATGATAAAGGTGATAAAAAATGTCTATGGTGGAAAAAAAAGAAGAAATTGTAGATAAAAAGGAAGATATCAAAGAAAAGGAAGAGTCAAAAATCAAATATCGAATCCAACCCACACGTTATATTAACTATGATTGTGTCGATAATTCTTGGGAAATGGAATTTCATTTACCTGGTGTTGCCAAAGAAAATGTCAAGTTTAAGGTCTTGAAAGATGCATATTCTTTAGAAGCGATTCGAGATCAAGCCCTTTATCACACAAGTGAATACTTGCCATTTGAAATTGATTTGGATAGCGTAAAAGCGGAATACAATAACGGACTTTTATATGTTTCTGGAAAAATTAAAGATCCAATGGCAGATGCTGTTGAAATAAAGCTAGATTAAAAAATTATCTGAAATAGAGTATTTTTTTTCCTTTTTCATTTATTCTTTTGAATATTTATTTTTGGCTTGAAAAGATTGAAAAAATTGTACCTTTTCTCCGTAAAATTGAAAAATGATTTTAATTTCTACATTTTAGTTAAAAAATAGAACTTTTTAATCAGCTACAATAATGGAAAAATCTGTGATGAAATGCTATTTTCCGTCATTGCACAGAAAAACCAAGAAATTTCAAAAATTCTAAGGAGAATATATTCATGCAAAAGCGCCCTAAAATTCTATTAATTGGAACGGGTGGAACAATCACTGCTCAGAAGATAAATGGCGTATGGACTCCAGGAAAGTTTTCTGAAAGTGATTTGCTACTTTTTATTCCAGAGATTGAATCTTTGGCTCAAATTGATACTATAAATCTGTTTAACATAGACTCTGTATGTATGCAACCCAAATATTGGGTTAAAATTGCTCAAACAATTCAAAAAGAATATGATAATTATGATGGTTTTGTGATTAGTCATGGAACGGACACATTGCATTACACCGCCTCTGCTCTTTCCTTTTTAATCCAAAATCTCACGAAACCCATTATTTTAACAGGATCTATGGTTCCACCACATGTAATTGGAACTGATGCACGTCGAAATTTAATCGATGCAGTTAGGGTGGCTGCAGAATCGAAAATTCATGAAGTTGTAATTGTTTTCAATCGAAAAATTCTACGGGGCAATAGAACAAAGAAATTTAGAGAGGTTGAATTCGATGCATACCAATCTATTGGATTACAACCTATTGGAATAATTGAACAAGACATCCGTTATACAGGAGTTTCTTATTTTTCTCGATCATTATCTGATTATCCTAATTTTTTTGATAAAATGGAATTAGAAGTATGCATTCAAAAAATTACACCGGGATATAATCCCGAAATCATTGCAAAACTTCGAGAAATTGATTATAAGGGTATTGTGACAGAAGGGTTTGGTGCAGGCAATATTCCCATTAATGAAAATTCACTAATTAAAGAGATCGAAGCAGCTACAGAAGCAAAGATTCCAGTAATTGTTTGTTCACAGTGTGCTATTGGATTTTCTTGGATGGATTTATATGAGTCTGGAAAACGAGCTCTCCAAGCTGGAGCAATTCCTGGATATGATATGATTTCTGAAACAGCAATGGTTAAATTGATGTGGATTTTGGGGAATTTTCCCAATTTATCAATGCCAGAGATTCGCGCCAAGTTTTTAGAGGATGTTGCCGGCGAAATATCTATCATTAAATCTCCAAAAGAAAAACGGGCTTGGGAATATGCATTTTAATCAAAATAAATAAAAAAGAAATAAAATGATAAAAATAATGATTTTGATTTACATAGCACTACATTCGTAATTACTTATCGATATGCATCAAAACGAGGATTAGGATCGAGTTTTTTCATCATTTCTTGTAATCCTGGTTCAACGCCTTGCATAAACATATAACCTTTATTTGGTTCTCGAGTTGTAATTTCTCCTCGAAGATTAGTTGTCATAATCTTGCGAACTTCTTCGTAATTGCGAGTCTGACCTAAAGTCCAAATCATTTTTGCGTAAGCTGCAGAAGGTAACATATTTGCACCCTCAATCACACCTCGTGCTAGCATATCTCTACCTGTTTCATAAACACGTAAATTTGTAAAACCAAATAATGGTTCAACAACAATTACAACCGGAATTTCTTCTTCTTGGGCTCGTTCCAAAGCTTTAAACAAATAAGAACTAACATGTCCCAAACCTGTTCCAATGATAACCATTCCATGATATTTTTTGTCAATAACAGAATGTATCAAATCTTCATCCATGCCTGGGTAAAAATAGAGCATAGCAACGCGTTCATCGATTTTATCATTTAACCAAGTATCTTCAATATTTCCTCTTCGTTTTACGTCTTGCTTAAGCCAAGTTATATTTTGATTGGCATCGATGTAGCCTAGAGGAACGTCACTTAACGTGCGAAACGCGTCTCGTCTGCTAGAATGCATTTTTCGGACTCGCGTTCCTCGATGAATAAGGTTATAGGAGTCACTGGTGTTTCCATGCATAGAGACGACTACTTCGGCTAGATCCGCATGACCTGCAATAGTACTTGCATCAATAATATTCAATGGCCCATCACTGGAAGGTCTATCGCTACTTCGTTGAGATCCAACACAAACAATTGGGCGGGCTAAATCTTGAAACATGAAAGATAGTGCTGAAGCTGTAAAAGCCATTGTATCTGTTCCATGCCCGATAATGACTCCATCGGCACCGTTCTCAAATTCTTTCATAATTTCACGAGCAGTTTTAACCCAATATTCTGGTTTGAAATTTTCACTTAAGATTCCATAAATTTTTCGAGGTGTAAGATTACAAATATCCATTAATTCAGGAACGGCTGAAAATAATTCTTCTGGAGTGAATGCTGGCAGAACTGCACCAGTTCGATAATCCAACCGACTTGCAACTGTTCCTCCTGTCCCAAGAAGCGTTACATTGGGTAAATCTGGTTTAAATTTAACTTTTACTTCTGGTAATTTGTATTCTCCCTTCCGAAAGCCTAATTCTTCAATAGTACAATCATTAGTAATCTTTACTCCTACATTGTAGCCAGTATCGACTTTGATTACCAAGTAATCTTCTGAAGTGTGTTCACTTCGTGGTAGGATTACTCCTTCATAAACCGCATTACCGCGCGAAACCTTAACAACACTCCATACTCCAATCCCTTCTCGTAGTAATCTTTCTCGAAGTTTTCCTCGATAACCAGTAGGTTCTTTTTGTATTAAAATATCTTTTTTACTTTGCATTGGTTCTGTCATTTAATTCACACTCCTCTACTTATTTTTCGATAAACAAAGTCTGCTACTTGTTTTCCAGGTATTGCATGATTTAATTTTCTCATAATCAAACCAGTTATCTGATTACATTGATAACGTAATTCTTCATCACCTTTATTTACTGATTCTCTTTTTTCATTTCCCAATTTTGTATCTTTAACTTTATATTTTTTCGATTTTCGCTTAAATGCATTAAAAGCTTCAAGTGCATACGCATATTCTTGTTCTAATTGTCGTTCTAACTGATTCTTCTCGATTTTTTTTGTTCCAAAAATCTCGAGAATCTGATTAAGTGAAAATGTGGGGTGTTTGATTGTGGAAACTACTAAATCATGTAAAAGTGCCCAATCAAAGCGCTCATTTTGGGCTAATTTTAATAATTCTGTAATTTTTTCATCTGTAATTTTTGCAACATCTATTCCACTTCTTTTTAAGCCTAAAAGAGTTTCTTCTAAAAAGTGATAGATTCTTTTAGGTGATATGTGATGAATTTTCACCAAACGTTCGAATATTTCTATTCGTTCATGGCGGATTAAATCTGATAACTGGTTAAAAGTGATTCCATCTTTTCCTCCATATTCTTTTTCATATTCCCAAGGACGTTTTCTAACTTTTGATGCCAATTTTTCAATTGCATCCATGTCCATATCAAGAACTGGAGTATCTGTATCTGGATATAATCTTTCTTTTCCGTGTATGACTCGAAGAAATTCAGAATTTCCGTTAGGAAGTGCTTTTCGTGTTTCTTGTGGTACTCCATTAAAAGCCATTTTAATGCGTTCAATTACTTTTTTCAAGGCATGAATTGTCCATTTTTGAGAACCCAAGGCAATGACATATGCATCCTCAGAATTACACCCAAGAGTTTGCGAAATTTCATTATGTAATGATTCTGTAACTCGTTGTTTAAAGTAATTATCTTGCGAAATGAATTTTGTTTCAATCTGATCAGAGTGAAAGAGGTGTTTAATGGGCACTCCACTAATTAGTGATGCTTTTTCTAAGACATCTTGGCCAAAATCCTTTCCAGGTTGTTCTTCTCTACCTAAAATGCCATGAAGTTTAGGTAATCTAATTCCCATAATAATTGTCTTCTCAGGTATATCTGAAAAAAGATGGCTAATATCTAAATATGTATGTTCAAAATCTTCTTTTCGAAGTCCTCTTTGCTTTAATTCTTGAGCAATTTTAATGAGTGTATCTTGACGGCAAATTTCATAACGACATAATTTATCAAAATTATCTAAATCTTGAACACCTTTTAATTCTACTCGGTCTCCTCCTTTAATACTGATATTTACATCTTGTCTGGCAGAACCAATTCCCCTTCGTCCAATACCGCTTAATCGCAAGATTAAACCTATAGTTTTTGCAGTTTTAACAAGCTCTTCAGGGGTAGAAACATCTAAATAATCAGTAATCACTTCAACTAATGGGATTCCTAATCGATCAAGGTTATAATATACAGTTCGTCCATTATTTTTAGTTCTGATTTTTCGAGCACTATCTTCCTCAACAGTTAAATTTGTGATTTTAATCTTTTTTCCGTCAACCATTACCCATCCATCTCGAGCTACAATGGTTGTTCTTTGGAATCCAGTAGTAATACTTCCATCTAGATACTGCTTCCGTGCAAAGATTATTTCATCTACCAAAGCTTGACAATTCAACCAATGGGCTAATTCATAACCACTCATTAAAGCTTCTTCATCCGGGTGCATCGGTGGTTGCTCATCTTGTTCATAAATACAATCACATTTCTCAAAAGCATGATAAATGACTCGATAACCTTTTTCATATTCGATTAACATTCCGGGGTCAAAATCGCCCATTTCACCTAATACTGGTCTAAAATAGCGTTCAAATCGATAATCTGGTGGAGTGCTGTTTGAAACCATGATTGGAGGGCAATGGCAAAAAAGTTTTCGTCGGGCATTAATTTGGTGATGAATTTCGAGTCCGGCATGAAAACCAATTTTAGCAAAATCAATTTTTGTTGGATCAAGCATAACTGCTCACAATGAACCACGATAAGGTAATATTTGTGTTAAGATCGGAACCTTTTTGAAGTCGTGGTTTTCAAGGGATAGTGGTGAGATGAAATGAAAAGAATGGGAAAAGAAGGGGAAAAGAATTATAAAATATGAAATCTGATTAAAGTGCTTGGAAATTCTTGAATTGAATTTCGATCAGTTGATTGACTTTTTCTTCAATTTTTTTTGTATCAAAATTTGACGTATTTAATTGAGCTTTATTTTCTATATAGAAAGTTGTTGCAATCTCTCGTATAGACTTAATTTTAAATTCTCCCTTTATATAAAACACAAAATAGATTGATTTTTCTGCAAAAAAAAGATCTTTCGCAATTACAACCATATACGTTAAATCTTCTCCCGAACCAAAAGTAATAGTGGCAATATCTTGCTTGAAAAGCTTTCTTCCCAGACTTCCAACTGCTGATACCATTCCACTTAGCAGAACTGCATTAATTTCAACAAAACCTGCAAATGAACGAGTATAAAAGGGAAATCCTTGTGAATCACAAATTTGTAGGCACAAAATCATGATGTTTCTATGGAATTAAAAGAATGACAAATTCATTAATATTTCTGTGATTTGTGATATTATTGATAGATGATATATTAACTATAAAAATTATCCAAACCTTATGGTAATATGGGAAAAAGCATTGATTATAACGCGGTTGGGTTAAAATGTGGTATTGAAATCCACCAACAGCTCGATTCTGCTACAAAACTCTTCTGTGCTTGTCCAAATCAACTTCAAGGTACTCGCGAACCCGATTTTCGAATTTTACGAAAGCAACGACCTGTTTTAGGGGAAGAAGGAAAATTCGATGAAGGTATGTTATCTGAATTTCTTAAGGGGGGTTCGGTCATTTATGAAGGTTATTATGATTGTACGTGTACCTATGAATTGGATGAGACTCCTCCTTTTGCTTGTGATGAAGAATGTATTGATATTGCGCTTGAGATTTGCGCTTTATTTAAAATGAATATTGTGCGTGAAATGCATGTTTGTCGGAAAAATTATGTTGATGGGAGTGTTCCTGCTGGATTTCAGAGAACTATGGAAATAGGTCATGATGGTAATCTGGATCTAAAAAACGGAAAAAAAATTGGAATTGAAAACATCTTTCTTGAAGAAGATGCTGCAAGACGAATAAAAACACAAGGAAAGACTTCTTATTTTCGTGTTGATAGATTAGGTGTTCCTTTAGTGGAAATTACAACTACTCCTGATATACATGATCCAGAAGAGGCGAAAGAGACCGCTTATCGAATTGGATTATTGCTGAGATCCACGAATAAGGTCAAACGAATTATTGGATCGACACGCCAAGACATTAATGTTTCAATTGCAGGTGGAGAACGAATTGAGATTAAAGGAGTGCAAAAATTGGATTGGATCCCAGAGTTAATTCACAATGAAGTAATTCGGCAGCAAAAATTAATTGAGATTAAGAATATCCTCAATCAAAAACCAATTTCACCAGATGATATTAGACGAGAACCTATTGATTTATCGAAAATCTTCCAAAAAACAGAATGTAGATTTGTAAAAGCTGGAATCAAACGAAAAGAAAAATTCATTGGTATGAAAATTCCTGGATTTCATGGTATTTTTGGAACAGATGTACATCCTAATCGAAGATTTGGGACAGAAGTTGCAGATAAAGTCAAAGTAATTGCAGGTTTAAAAGGATTAATTCATTCTGATGAAAATTTACATGAGAAATATCATTTTTCAGCAGAAGAAATCGCTCAAACTCGGCAAAAATTGAATATTCAAAAAGATGATCTTTTTATTTTATTACTGGCTTCCGGACAGGCATTAGAAACTGCTTTAGATGTAATCATCGAGAGGTGTAAACAGGCATTCATTGGTGTGCCTGAAGAAACGCGACAAGCTAAAGAAGATGGAACTCATGTATTTTTGCGAGAATTGGGTGGTGAAAAGCGATTATATCCTGATACCGACACACCTCCTATATTGCTTTCAGAAATTCGTATAAAAAATATAAAAGAAAACATAGGTCCATATCCTTGGGATATTATTGATGAATATGCGAAAAATTATAATCTCGATCCTTCTCTGATTGAAGATCTGATTATGGATGGAAAAATGTCTCAATTTAATGAGCTTATCGCAAAATATCCTGAAAATCCTATGTTAGTCATTCGGACAATTACTGATATGGTTAAAGTTCTGCATAGGGAAGAAAAAAATATAAATGCGCTCAAATCTTCGCATTTTGATGAATTATTCGCTGGTTTAAAGCAAGGAATTATTGCTAAAGAGGCAATGTTAGGTGTCTTACGAATTTGGACCGATTTTCCAGAAATTTCTCTTAAACAAGCAAAGAAAAAAATGGGAATAAAAACTGCAGATTTAACTAAGTTAGATGGTATTATTGATGAGCTAGTTCAAAAAAATATGGAACTTATTAAGACAAGAGGCCGAGGAGCAATTGGCCCTTTAATGGGTGATTTAATGAAGATTATTGGGAGAGGTGCTGTTGATGGTAAGATTCTATCGTCTAAATTGGCTCAAGCTATTGGTAAATTGATTTCCCAAGGAAACCCTACATCAGCAAATGAGAAAACAAAAAAGAAACAAAAAACAAAAAAACCTACAAAAAAAACTTCTCAATCCCCAAAAAATAACCCAAAGAAAACCACAAAAACAATTAAAGGTGAAAAATAATGGTTGAAGAACAAGATATGAAAGATTACAGTGGATATAAACCCCGTTCTGTTGCAATTATGAAAAAATTTGGTGTGAAATTATGGAACAAAATCGAAATATTGACTCCCAAAGGGGCGGTTCAAGGTGTTGTCCTCCCCCGTAATAAATTTGCACCAGATGGATTTGTGGAGATTAAGCTTAAAAATGGTTATAATATTGGGGTTCCTCTGGATAAAAATACTAAAATTAAGGTTATTGGTGAAGTTCCTCCCATGGAAGTTTCATTTGATCAACATATTCAACCAAAAAATAAAAATCTTCCAACTGTATGCCTTTTAGGTACAGGAGGAACAATTGCTTCTCGATTGGATTACACAACAGGAGCAGTTATTCCAGCGTTTGAACCTGGGGAATTATTTACAGCTGTCCCAGAACTGGCAAAAATTAGCAATATTGAAACTGAAGTTGTTTATCAACTCCTTTCTGAAAATCTTACACCCCAGAATTGGCTTGAATTAGCGAAAAAAATAGTAGAATTAGCGAAAACTAATATTGATGGTATTGTTATTGCCCATGGAACAGATACACTAAGTTATACTTCTGCCGCTCTTTCTTTTCTTTTGAAAAATGTCTCAATTCCAGTAGTTTTGGTTGGTTCTCAACGATCAAGTGATCGGCCATCTTCTGATGCTGCTTTAAATTTAATTCATGCAGTTTCTTTTGCCAGTAAAGCAAATATTGGAGAAGTTGTTGTCTGTATGATGGGTTCCTCAGCACACGATTATGGATTCATTCATCGAGGTACAAGAGTGAGAAAAATGCATTCTTCTGCAAGACACACCTTTAGATCTATTGGAATTACACCTTTAGGTATGATCCGGGATGATGAAATTAAATACTTTTCGACAGAAATCAAGCCAAGAGATTCAAAAAATCGTAAAAAAATGGAATGTTGGTCATCAATTGAAGAAAAAGTGGCTCTTATTTATTCCTATCCTGGAATGAAGGGTGATATTCTTGATTTTTACTTGAATTCAGGATATAAAGGCATAGTATTTGCTGGTTCAGGGCTTGGACACTTACCCAAGACCATGTATCCTGCTTTAAAACGAGCATATGATGCAAAAATTCCGATATTAATGACTGTTCAAACACTTTGGGGATATACAGGGATGGATGTCTATGAAAGTGGCCGAGAATTGCAAGATTTAGGTGTTATTCCTGGAAAGAATATGCTTCCTGAAGTAGCGTTTACAAAAATGTGTTGGGCATTGGGTAATTTCAACGAATATGAAAAGATTAAAGAAATATTAACAACCAACATTGCTGGTGAAATTACATCAGGAGAATCAATGAATGGTTTTCAAATTTTTCAAGGCGTAGAACACACAATTTCACCCAAAGAATAAATCTACCGTTTTTTCTACTTTTTATCACTTTCATAGTGATTATATTTTATATTTTTAAAACAAGAGAAAAAAATTAGAAAAATAACCAGATTTCAGAATATATTATCATTAAGGAGTATTTCGATTCATTACTCTGGGATAGGCAATAGTATCGCGAATGTGATCCAATTTTCCTATCCAACGCAAGAGTCTTTCTATTCCTAATCCAAATCCAGAATGTGGAACACTCCCAAATCGTCGTAAATCTAAATACCATTCATAATCTTCAATTTTAGAACCATCTCGTTTTAGATTGAAAATTATATTGTCAATATCGTCTTCTCTTTGGCTTGAACCAATTATTTCTCCATATCCTTCTGGTGCTAATAAATCATTACACTCTGCGTATTTTCCATCTAAAGTTTTCATATAAAAGGCTTTGATGTCTCGTGGGAAATGGGTAACATGAATTGGACTGGATAAATCTTCTGTAAGTGCTCTTTCATGATGAGTTCCAAAGTCTTCTCCCCATTCAATTTCAACTCCTTTCTTTTGGATTCGTTCTACTGCTTCATCATAGCGAATTCGTTCAAAAGGTGCTTTAATCTCCAGTAATTCATTTGGATCTCTGCCCAATTGCTGTAAATCATAAGGTACTTCTTTAGCTGCATGATGAATCATTGCAGTAACTAGTCCATCTTCAAATTTGATAATACCATCTAAATCAACAAAAGCAGCTTCTGCTTCTAAATGCCAGTATTCTGCTAAATGTCTGGTAGTTCGAGATTTTTCCGCCCGAAAACTCGGTGTTAAAGAGTAAACCCTTTTATGTGCAAAGATAAGTGTTTCTAAGTATAATTGGGCACTTTGCGAGAGATAAGCAGGTTTTCCAAAGTATTTTATCTCAAAGAGAGTGCTCCCACCTTCACATGAACTTCCAGTAATTATTGGTGGAAACATTTCCCAATATCCTTGTTCTTTGAAATATGCTCTCGCTCCTTCTATTAATGCTGCTTTTACACGAAAACTACTGGTCAGTTTTTGACTTCGAATCCAAAGATGTCTGTGATCAAGTAAAAAAGCTTCACTTTGATCCTTTGATATTGGAAATGGTTCTGCTTGATGGATTATAATAAATTCATTCATTTGCATTTCATATCCATTTGGTGCGCGATCATCAGATTTAATTATTCCATCAACAATTATTGATGATTCATAACGAATACTACAAATTTCTTCGAATTTCTTTTCATCAAAATTGGAACTCTTAGCAGTGCACTGTAAAATTCCTGTTCCATCTCGAATAACAATGAATGCAATTTTCTTACTGTTTCTTTGGCGGTAAACCCATCCTCGAATTTTTACTTGTTTTCCATCAAATTTTGGGGAAAGAATCTCTTCAATTCGATAATATTTAGGTTCCATAGTTCGATCAAAATTTAAAATTAAGGTTTATAATTAACATTTTCGAGATTTGTGTTAAACATGATTCAGAAATGCCATAAAATCTATCCAACAGCGTTTGTCATTTTTAAATCATCTGTATAATATCTTACTAACCAAGGAATTTTGAATGCTTATGAAACCAATTCGATTTTTCATCCAAGTTAAATTTACGTTTAGCTGCAATCATTGTGAATCAGAGTAATTCTTCAGAATCTTACAGTGATAATAAAAATATAAATTATCATTTTCATATTATTATGTGAAATGAAAAGCACCTAAGTGATAAAATCGAGAAGAAATTTCTTTGAATGAATAATGATTTTTGTAATAAATTCATGATGTCTTGATGTATCATAGTTAATTAAGAAAATGTGAACTCCGCTCATCTCCCCATTTAAAGATTAGTAATTACTTAATTTCTATAGAAATAATCAATCACGGGAGTGATTTCATGAAACAGAGAAATGTAAAAATTTATCGCATCGCAAAAGATTTTATGGAAAAGACCTTAGGACTCGAACGAGAAATGGAAGATTTTAAGCGATCCATCCACCGAACACTGTATTAATTCTAATCATTCATAAATACTTCTTTTTTTCTCATTCTTTTTTTACTTTATTGCTTTTTTTTTATCTTCTCTCCAAAGATTAATATAATTAAATTACTTTTTTATCTAGAAGGATTTCTATCTTAATTTTACCGACAAGGATGTCAATTTTGGCATAATTCCTTCATAATCAATTGCTAAATAAATAAAGTTTGGATTATTTATGCACATAGCACTCTATACTGGAATGTTTAAACGAAATAAAGATGGTGTTGCAAGATGTCTGCATAAATTAGTAAAGACATTTGCTAATCACGGTCATCATGTTTTCATTGCTTCACCAGTTCTTTCATATATTGAGCATCCAAATTTATCGTTTTATAAGATAAAATCAAAACCGTTATTTTTTTATCCAGATTATCATATTTCTCTTTTTGATTTTAAGTATATTCAATCAATCTTAGAATATAAACCGGATATTATTCAAATTTCAACTCCAGATTTGATCGGATTGATGCTTTTCTTTTTTGCACGAAGATACCGAATTCCTGTTGTTTTTATTCATCATTCTGATATTGTGCGAGTTTTCAATTATTTTGGTCTTGGATTTTTGCATTATATTATTAATTCTGTTCTTCCCTTAATTTACAATAAAGCGATCATCACATTTTGCCCGACAAAGTTTTATAAACGTGAATTACAACAATTAGGAGTAAAAAGGCTTGGGATTTGGTCACGGGGTGTAGATCATACAATTTTTAATTCAGTTCACCGAGATGAGAAACTTCGAAAGAAATGGGGTGCTCCAGAAAAGAAAATCATTTTATATGCAGGTCGACTTGTATGGAATAAACGCCTTGATATTTTGATTAAAGTATATCAAAAATTTCAAAAACAAAATAAAATTGATACACAATTTGTTCTAGTTGGAGAAGGCCCTATTTTAAGTACGTTAGTAAAAAAGATGCCTACTGCAATTTTTACTGGATTTCTTGAAGGAAAAGAATTAGGTGCAACTATTTCCAGCGGAGATCTATTTCTTTTTCCTTCTGATACAGATACATTTGGACAAGTGGTACAAGAGGCACTTTCATGTGGTTTACCGGCAATTGTTTCAAATGTAGGGGGATGTCAAGAAATTGTAAATACATCAAGTGCAGGTATGGTTATTTCTAATAACGATGTGAATGCTTACTACCAAGCTTGTTATAAAATATTAAACGATTCTCAGCTTTACAAAAAAATGCGTCAAAATGGAATTGAATTCACTCGTCACAGGGACTGGGATTCTATTAATTTATCTCTTTTGAAAAAGTATGAAAAAATTGTTTCATTTTGGCGGCATAAGAAAGCATATAAACGGTATCAGCGTTTGGGTGATTCATATCGGATTAATATTTTTGCTGAAATTCAGCGTTTGTTAAAAAGATATGGTATTATTCAAGATATATATTAGTATAAAAGAAAAAATAATCAAATATTCATAATTTGTAAAAAATTTACTCTTTTTTATATAATTTCATAATCTTTCCACATTTTTCACAAATGTAATCGGATTCTGTGAGTTCCTTTTTTCGCAGTGTTCTTTTATATCCACATTTTGCAGTACATTTCAAGTAGTATTTTTTTCTTGTTTGAGTAACTGTAGATGATGGTTCTTTTTTGGTAGTTTTTTTTTTTGTTAATTTTTGCTTTAATTTTGTTGATTTTTTTGATATTTTCTTCGATTTAGATGTCTTTTTATCATGTTTACTCGATTTTGACTTTACTTTAACACCAAAATTATCTAGGCTCATGAATTCACTTCCATTTTACTTAACAATAATAGATATGAAGGAAATCATTTAAAAAAGTGGTTGCTTGTTATATTTTTAAGAGTATTAAAATATATTATATGGTTATTTCCATTTTTTAACTAAAGGTTAAAAGTTGAAAAAAGTGATTTAGAGATTAAGATTTAGGTGAATTATTATTTTCTTCTCTTCAACTGCTTTTCTCACCGTTTTCTTCCTGATTCTCTTCATGATTACTGTCTTGACTCGTTTTTTCTTTTTTTGATTCTTGCTGCTGATTATATTTTTGAAATAATTTCTCTTTTATTCCGAGAATTATTGCCAGTTGTTGTTCTTTATCGCGCTCTTCTCGACTTTTTTCTAATTCTATTTTTTCAATTTTTGATAATTTTTCTCTCTCTTTTTGAATTTTTTTCTCAAGTGCTCTCTTTGCTGTTTCTAAAGCCATTAATGATTGCTTATGCTTTATTTCTGCCTTATATTCTTGTCTTTCTGCCTTCCATTCTGCGCGTTCTAACCGTTTTAACGCTTTTTCTCTTTTAAGTCTTGCCTTTTCTCGTAGTTTTTGTGCTCTACGATCTTTAAATTCTGTCTTTTTAAGTTGATATATTGTTATTGGTGTTTTTCTTCCTTTTAATTCGCTGTGTTCTGCAATTACGTCCTCTACTTCTTGAATAGGCTTCTTTTTGGCGCGTTCTTCTGCAGTCAAGCTGTCTTTTTCTCTGAATTCATTTGGACGGTATTTTATTGCAGGCGTTCCCATATAAACCCATCCTGATTCTAACTCTTGGCTAAAAGATGTACTTGATAAGGCACCTAAAATAGTATTATCACCTATTAAAGTTCCTGGACTTATTACTGAATGTGCCCCAATTAAGCAATCTTTTCCTATTTTTACTTTTTTAATAATCAATAACTCAGTAGTTATCATTGAAGTCATGATTATTGATCCTTGACCAATGATAGTTCCATGTCCTATTTCGAGAAATTCTGAATCAATCCAAGCATCATAAGTTGGTGTTGATAACGCGACTCTATCCCCAAACATTTTTAATGCAATAGAATCGGCCCATGGAACAGGAAAGTTGTGACAAACCCAAATTGGAAACTTTTTAACAACTGCTCTAAGACTCCAAAATCGATAATCTTTGTTTTTCCTTGTTCTTTCAAAATATCCTTCACGAGGGCGGTGAAATAGGAATATAATTTTTAGAAATAGCCAAGCCCACCAAATTGATGAAAAAACTAAAAGAAAATATCCAAAAAACAAATAGAGTGGTAAAAGTACTAAAAAAAAATAAAGAGATATTTCAAAAACTGATAACAATTTAAAAATTATGAAAATTTCAGGAAATATTGATATCCAAATAAGTAAAATATAGATGAATATATCTCGATTAACTACAAGTGTATTGGTTGTTGTTGGTCCTGCTTTCAGACTAGTCGGAATTGAACTGGACATATTATTGTTCTCCCTCAGAAATATGATTAAATGAATTTATTTCTTTTTTATATCGTTTCTTCATTTCTTTATTTCTAAATACTAACATTTTAATCTCTTCTGGAATTTGAAACATTTTTATATATCTTTTCAATGATATTTTACCTACTGGCAATCCAAAGTATTTACTAAAACCTCTAACTTTTCTAAATTTGACCACACCAGACATTGGGAGGAATTCTGTATATGGTTCTAATTCTGTTCCTGGAGGAATCGCATTAAATGCCCCAACAACGGCGTGTTCATCTATTTTCACTTTTTTTAATGTAATTGCCCCATATTTTCCTTCAACCAAATGACTACTTACGATAGCACCTTGAGCAATATATGCGTAATCACCCATTTCTAAAAATTCTTGAGTATAAAATTGATCTTCAATCACGCATTTTTTTCCAATTCTATTTGTTCCTACAAAATTAAAAGCCCAAGGCATTAGCCATGGATAGGCAGATTTCGAGATTTCCCATTTTAGAATTCTTAAAATCAGTCCACGAAAATGATAATAGTTGATTGCTCGTGCTTCTTTTTTCCCAATACCTTTGGCTGCCACTAATTCTTTTTGAGGTGAGCGCCAATTACAAAATTTTAATAACCAACGACTAAAAAGAATTACAAAAAGTAAACGAAGGAAAAAAAAGATCATTATTAATAAAGGTGTGATAAGCCAAATTATGAGAAGTGTGATATCTTCAAATATTAATGATAAATTGAGCAGTAAAGGAAGATTTGGAATAATAATATTTTTAAAATAAAAAAATAATCCTATTGAAGGAATAAGCCATGAATAAGCCCAAATAAAAATAATCGTGGGAAAATATCTTTCATATTGAATCCGAGCTCTTGGAATCTGTTGTGAATTATGCTCTTCAAATTCAGTCCTTGCCTTTATTTGATTTATAGTACAAGAATCAAAATTTTTTTTTTCATTCATTCGTTCAACAATTTTATCATGATTTGATTACATAAAAACCAAACTTTGATAGATTTTTTTGATTATTTCTGATCAGTAAAAAAAAATATGATTTTATTATTTCTTTCAAGCTTTAATACTTTAAAACTAAGAAAAAATTAGAATGAAATAATTAATCATCTGTACGTCTTTTATTAAAAAGTGATTTCAATTCATCCATAATACTACCTCTCAAGCTCATTGGATTGGCAGGTGCTGGGCTTGGTGCAGGTGGTTTTGAACCAGGAGGTGGGGGTGGTGTGCCGGGTTTTCCGCTTGGGGGCGGTGGTGGAACTCCTGGGCTTCCTCCTCCTTGAGCTACTCTCTTTTCTAAAGCACCAATTTTTGATTCAATCCCACTTATTTTTTTAGAAAGTCCATTAATCTGATTTGTGATAATTTGAATTTGTGTATCTGTCATTTCAGGGATTTTTAAAACGATCTGCATGATTTTTTCCACAACATCTGCTAATCCTTCAACACGTTCTTTTAAAGGTGCTTCAGAATATGCATTCATCATTTTAAAGAATTCTTCAGCCATTTTTCTCCACTATCCATAATAAAAATTTAAAACCAATACTCACAATAGGTATTTATATTTGAAGTTAAAAAGAATTACTTTTCCAATAATTCCAATTTCTCTTTAAAAAAAATTGAAATAAGATTTTTAATAAAATAGAAAAAATGATTATTAGAATTCAAGAAAACCTGGATCTCCTAATATTTCTTCTATGTTTGCCCGTCTTTTGGGTTTTTCTGATGGTTTATCTTGCTCTTCACCAAAAGGATTCACTTCTTCTTCATCATAAATGTTTTCTTCCAATTCTGCATCAACAATTAATCCTGCTTTTAATTGCTCTAATAAACGTTTTTCATTTTCTTTATATTGCTTTGCTGCTTCTTTCCATTTTTCGGCATTTTCTAAATCTGCAGGATCTTTATACTTCTCGAATTCTTCTAAAGCTTTCTCTGCATTGATTTGCGCGTTATCAGACAAAAATGAATATACTAATGCTAATTCTGAATATTGACCTTTTTCTTTTAAGATCTCTTCACGTCTTGTTAAACGGTCATATTCTTGATCTTTATAATAAATATCGATGAAATTTCCAAATGCGTCAACAGGTTCACTAATTTCATTTTTTGGAACTTCTTGTTGTTCACCGCAGTGACCACATATTACCATTGCTTTATCATCACTAAACTTCATGTTAGTTTTCATTGTTTTATGACCACATTTGGGACAAGTGAAAATTTTAGGTAAAGTTCTAACTGGTCTATAAACTACTTTTTTACGTTTTCTTCTTCCCATTATGTTTCACTAAATAAGAAAAATCCATTTCCAAAAAATTTTTGCATTTATTGATTATTTAGATTATCAATGATTTTTTTTGCACATTCAGGGCAATAACTGTGGGAAAATTGAAAATCATTGTATTTGGCTAAATATTCCTCTAATTGTTCCCAATAACCTTCGTCTGTTCGAATTTTTTTACAATTTGCACAAATTGGTAATATTTTCCGTAATTCTTTAATTTCATTTTGAGCTTCTTTATATTTTTTAAGCAAACTTTTGTGTTTTGGTGGAAGTAAATATCGAATAAATGGTATTTTTTTTGAAGTAAGCACTTCTAAATTAGAATGAAAAAAGTATAAATAAATAAAAATGAATAGACCAAATCCGGTTCCAAAAATAACTTTTGCTAAAATACTGTATTTTAAAGAATAATTAGCACTTGGAATTAATATATTTATTCCAATGGGATACAAAATTCCATCAAAAACCAAAACTATTATATATATTCCTATAATCATAAGTGATGCAATTATTCTATTCTTAACCTTTGATAAGAATTGCCTCATGATTATTAGCTGAAGCAATATTTCACCAGAAATAAGTACAAATGAATAAAACACTGATTTGCATGAGAATTCAATTAAAATTTTTGAATAATCAAGATAAATCACCTGGGAAGATGAAGTAAAAATTAATGACAAAAAAAGAAATATGAAAGAAATAAACAAATTAAGAATAAAAATAAAATATATCAAATTTCGGACAATTTCGTGTTCTGGGTGGGAAAGAATTAGGAAAAGTGCTGTGAACATTAATGCAGAATATGCAATATCTCCTCCATTTAAGAAAAAGTTGTCAGAAAGCTGAACTGAATATAAGGAATTAAAAATTTTAGTTAAACAAAAAATAACACCTAAATATGCATAGGTAAAAAACACTTGAAATTTGGATTTGAAAAGAGCAGAAATAAAAATTGGAAATGCATAGATTGCGAAATGAATTAAAATGATTGGAATAATATCCATTTTTTAACCTCAAATTTTTAATAAAAAAAAAAAATACAATAAATGCTTCAGAATAGATATTATTACTTAACAAACCAAATAAAAAAAAGTATTTCTTATCAATGATGCAATGATAATGGAAAAAATTAATATTTTAGAATATTTTTCAAAAAAGAATTAATATTTGAAAGATATTTGATGATTTTTGAAAAATACTGATCAAAGAGATAATTAAAAATCTGCTTTTTTACTGATGCTTTATTATATCTAGAGCCGCAATTGTTCCATCTGATACTGCAGTAGTGATTTGCCACTGAAATTTATCTCTAATATCACCTGCTGCGTATACTCCTGGAATATTAGTTTCCATTGTTTGCTCATTTGTGGAAATATATCCATATTTATTTAGTTTAACTCCAGTTCCTTTAATTATTTCGTTATTTGGAATCATTCCAACAAAAATAAAAACTCCATCTCTTTCTAAGGTTATACGTTCATGTGTTTTGAGATTTTCTATTTCTACTGCTATTTTGTCATTTACCGCTTCAAATTTTCGTGGTTCATGAGAATACATAAAGGTCGCTTTTGGGTTTTTCTTTACTTTTTCTGCAGTGATTTTTTCTGCCTGTAGCTCATCGAACTGGTGTATTACTGTTATTGAATTAACCAACTGAAGCAATAACAACGATTCTTCCATTGCAGAATTTCCACCTCCAATAACAAAAATATCTTTTCCTTTGTAAAAATCTCCATCACATGTCGCACAATATGATATTCCATTACCTGCCAGTTCTTTTTCTCCAGGAAGATTCAGCATTCTTGGGGATCTTCCAGTTGCTAAAATGAAGAAAGGAGCTTCATATTTTTCACCAGAGGTTAGTGTCACCCATTTTTCTTTAGGTGATAGGTGCAATTCTTTTATATTGCTTATTAATTTAAATTCTGTTCCATACAGTTGTGCTTGCTTATACATGTTCTGAGCAAGCTTATAACCTGGAATTGGTTCAATAAATCCTGGAAAATTAGCAACTTGATGTGTTGTTTTGACTTGGCCACCTGCAGTGGACATATCAATAACAAGAACACGAAGTTTTGCGCGGGAAGAATATATTGCAGCAGTTAATCCTGCCGGTCCCGCTCCTATTATAATTAAATCATAATTTGTCATATTTTTTCATCAAATTGGATTATTAATTAAATGTGTAGATTAGTTTGGTGTTATTTTATCAATTTGGTTAATTTTCGATTCATATTTTCTGAATAAAAAAAAAAGAATTAGAAAGTTATAGGTAGATTAGTTTCTAACTGTAAATTGAGGGGAATAAGTGCAAGAAGTTTCATTGAGTTAATAATTCTAAAATTATTAATTAAGCAAAAACTTCATTAATTATTGCTTTAACATCGCCTGGTTCTTGAATGCTTGAAGTTGCTTTTACCACTTTTCCATTTCGATAATAAATCGTGAATGGTAATCCACGGAATCTTCGAACTTCTGGAAGATTACGAATGATTGCAGCTTCAGGATGATCAAAAAGAAAATCATTAAACTTAATATCTGGATGCTCACTTTCTAGTAGTTCCATTATTCCATAAACAGGAACACACATTGG
This sequence comes from Candidatus Harpocratesius sp., assembly GCF_054039255.1. Classification (NCBI taxonomy): domain Archaea; kingdom Promethearchaeati; phylum Promethearchaeota; class Promethearchaeia; order Promethearchaeales; family Promethearchaeaceae; genus Candidatus Harpocratesius; species Candidatus Harpocratesius sp. Next base: position 78,641 of record NZ_JBPLBG010000042.1, on the reverse strand, counting down.
ACCCATTCGGCCGCATACAACAACAACTTTCTCATTATTTGCAATCATTTCTTCCAGTTCTGCACTGCTTGTGATATGATGTAAATTTGTATCTAAGGTTGGATAATTCATTTTATTAAAAACCTCCGACGGATAAATGTGCAAGAATATTGCACAACCATCTAATTTAACTAAATCGCGCCTTGCATTTAAAGATCTTGATTTTATTTAATTTTTCTGAGTTTTTTTTTACAAATTATCTTGAAGTTAAATCGACAAATCACTTAAATTTAGTAGAGTAATAATGATTACAGAAGTGGAATAAATGATATTCGATTGTATCAAATCTCGATATGTCAGTATAATTTATCAAAAATTTTGTATTATATGTATCTTTTCTATTGTTATTTTAAATATCTTAAGTATGAATTCGCATGTTCCTTGTGTTTTATATGATTCTAATCATAATTCTTTAGATGATATATTTTTTTTTTCCCCATTTAGTGCTGATGATTCATTTGAAGAGAATGACAATTTTAGCCAAGCAAGGCTTATTTCTCCTGGTTTTTATGAACAATTATTTCAAAATGATGATGATTGGTATAAATTAATTCCAAATGCAGAAGAACAAAATGGAAAGCGGATATTTTTTAATATTACTACTTCATTCCCAATAAATGATTTTAATGTAGAAATTTTGGATGCTGATAGCAATTCATTAGTTAATCTTACAAAAAGTGACAATAATTATTTTGGAACTTATGATTTGTATTCTGAACTAAATATTTTTATTCATATTTTCACAAATCAAACAAGTATTGTGAGATATAGCTTAAAAATCACTAGTATTAATTTAGGTAAATTTCATTATATAGATCCTTTTGGTATAATCCCTGCTTTTCCAACCTTATGGTTAGGCTTTATATCAATAGTGGCTATTTCATATACTTTTTTTTATTTAAAAAAAAATAATCTAACACTTAAATGTGTAAATTGACAGATATTGGTGAATAAAATGCGAATTGGTGCTCTAATATCAGGAATTCTTTGCTGGGTCTTTTCATTATTTCAACTTTTATATTTTTTACCTGTAATTCAATCTTCAGCCACTTATGGGATTAATTATAGTGATAATGATCTTACTTTTTCTGAAATGAAAAATGCAATTGCAATCACTTCAATGGAAAAAGTAACCCCAATTATGCTTGTGTTTATTCTTGTTTATTTTTCTTGGATTATATTCTTTTTTCAAACATTTTCGACTCGCAAAGGTATAATTATCATTGGTGCTATTGTTGGAATAATTGGAACTCTCTGTTTTGTTCTAACATGGTTAATGAATCAAATGTACTTGGATCTTTACAAAATATCATGCGGATTTTTTACATTAGGTATGCTTTTATTTGGTTTTGGAATGATTGCATATCAAGATCTTTTTAAAATTGGTACTTATGTCGGACCGTTAATTGCTCTTATAACTATTGGTGTTTTTGGTATAATGGGGATTTCTTTTGAATACGATTTAGGCAGTAGATCACCTTTAGAGTTAGAAGAATTTATCAATTTACATTTAATTATTCAGAACGTTTATTCATTTTTACTTGGTGGATTTGCGCTTTTATTTGCATTTTCAAAGCGTTATTTTTATGAAAATAACGATGATGAAGATTTAGCACCAGAGAGAAGCGCATTTGCAAGTTATGTTGCATTTGATACTTCAAATGAAAGTAACAAAAAAGAGGAAGTAAAGAAAGAGAAAAAGTCAAAAAAAATAGAAGTTAATTTTGATTTTTAACCTGGAAATAAAAAAATGACATTCCATATTTGATTTGTGATTATTTTTTCCGTGAACCAGTTAATTTCAAAGAGTAGATCCACAATATGGGCAATATTTTGCATTTTGATTTTCGGTGATTTTTGTCCCACATTCTTTACAAAATACAGAATGCGTCAGTTCTTTATACGGACTTTCAATTGATTTTTTTTGTTTGATTAAATCTATATTTTCTGATTGATTGGGAATTGCAATAAGTTGCATTTCACCTGTTGTTTCAGAGAATGATCCTTGTAAATCTCCTGATGCTCGTAAGTCTAAAATAATTGCTCTTATATCTTTTTTTGAAATTCCGGTATTTTCTTGAATTTCTTCCAAAGTAACATTCGGTTTGTGCATAAATTCTGTGAGAACAATTCTGCGTAATTTTTTCCTGTTGGTTATAGCATAATACTGTGTGGAAAAAATGCTTAGTGCTATACCTATCCAAATAAAACCAATCCAAGACATTTCGATTAATGTGGTAATGCCCCAATATGCAAAAGCACCACCAATAATTAAGCTACAATATGAGAATCCTTCAGAATATTGATTTTTTTCGTATTTCATGAAAATTCACCCAAAAAAAAAAGTAATTTAATTAATTTTGTTATAATAATTTTAAGGTTTTTTCAAATTAAAAATAAATTGAATCCAATTTTTAGCGATGATTTTAGAGTATAAATTTGCCAGTTATTATTTTAACATTTATAAAATTTTTTAGGCTCTTAATGTACATATTTATCAAGAGAGGATCAACCATGGATGGGGAAGAATATCGAGTATCAGCAAAAAAAATCATACAAAACCTATCATTTGGAGATTCTCAATCAATTCAAAAAATCAAAGAAAATCTCTCAAATAAACTAAATCAAGCAGAAAATCCATTTATGGTGTTCCTAGAGATAATAGAATATAAAGAATTGTGGAATAACCAAGAATTTAAAATAATTAATAATCAATTTCAAGCATTATTTGATTGGGCCATAGAAAAGTCTTTAGAAGGTATTGAAATAAAATTTCATATTGCAAAAATTAGATTTCTTATTAATACTTCTAAATTTCATGAAGCTCTCATCTATATTAGTCAAATTCTCCCAAAAATTGAAAAAATGCAAGATTTGCCTTTAATAGGCTTAACTTATAGTTATCAAATTCTTGCGTTTCATCGTTTGGGGCAATTTAATAAAGCTATCGTCAATGGAAGTGAAGTTATAGATCGATTAGAGAAGGAACCAAAAAAAATTGAAATAGATTTAGTTTTAATACGGTTATATAATAATTTAGCAATTTCTTTTGAAGTTATTGGTGAGATAATTAATGCAGAAAGATTTTACCTTAAATCTCATGAGTTTTGTCGGAGATATCAGTTTTTAGAGGGAGTAATTATCACTTTAAGTAATTTAGGAGATACAGCCTTAATTCAAGGGAAATATCTAAAAGCAGAAATATGCTATAATCAAGCAATTGAAAAATGTGACCATTTACAAAATTTAAGATTGAAAGGACTTCTTTTAAAAAATTTTGCCAAAATTTGGATTGAACGCGGAAAATTTAACAAAGCAGAACAATTATTACAAAAAGCTATTGAATTATTAAAATCTAGCAAATATTATACCCCGCTTATTGATAGTTATCTATTATATGCTAATCTTTATATTTTAAAAGGTGATTTTGAGCAGGCACTTCTTTTCTTAAAAATCGGATATAGATTTGTTTTAGAGTATAATATTCGAGATAATGAAATCTACATTTTATTGATGATGGCTGATGTTTGGCTTAACTTAGGAGATATCGATAAATCATATAATTATTTAAAGGATGCAGATAGAATTTTATTAAAAACGAATAATATAATGGGAGAAGCAGCAATTTTATTACAAAAAGCTCGGATAAATTTACAACAAAATCATTTCAACGAAACTGATTTAAGTCTTTATAGAGCAAGTGTATATAGTGAACGCGCTTCCAATATAGATCTGCAATTTAAAATTAAATTACTTCAAGCACAAAGTTATATTACACAATATCGACTATCTTCTAATAATTCTTATCTATCAAAAGTAAAGCCAATTCTTCAAAATTTGGAATCATTTACAAGTGAAAGAAATTTGATTCCAAAAAATATCAGCGTTAAAATAATTTTAGGGATTTATTATTTAATTGTTAATAAATACAAGATAAGTTATAATTTATTTTCTCAAGCGGTTAAATTAGCTGAAATGATTAATAATCCAAGAAAAATAAAAATGCTTCAATTATGTGTCAATATTTCAAAAAATGCAATAGATAAATTTGAGTTTGGAAAAATCCCATCTTTGAAAATCATAAATACTGAAGGATTTTTTATTTCGTTTATTTTGGATGAATTAAAGCAAATTACTAGAAATATTAACCATCAAAACAAACAAAATATTGAAAAATCTAATTTTCCGATGATAGTGTATCGCATAGATGAGAAAGAAGGTATAGTTGTCGAAAAAACTTTCAATTTAAACGAGAATGATCCAAATTGGCGAACCAATATAACATTATGTGGCACTCTTTATGCAACAGCATTAGGGCAAGGAAATTTCTATCACGAAGGTCTTTTTGGCTCTTTACCATTTGGAAATTTGAATTACCGCGCAATGATCTATGCCCAAACAAATGTTCTTAGTGATAATGGACAGATTAATGAAGAAAAGCATTTACATTCTAAACATCAAGATTATTTTTTAGTTACTTTTCTTTTTCCTTTAAAGATTAGTAATAAATTTTCAGATATTTCACAATTTGAACCAATTTTTCAGAAATATTTGAAATCGATTCATCATTGTTCTGATTTTTCTTTTCAATGGTTAAGTTCTCTTCAACAAGCGATATTATCAAATATTTCTAATGATTAATTTTTAAATTGGAAATAAATTTTAATGAAATGTAGATAGAATCTTTTTTTTATTACAAGATGAATGTATCTAAATAATGATGAATGAAGAAATTGTTCATATGAAATTTTCATTTCCTGTTCCTTCTGATCTGTGGTTTTCTAAGTATTTTCTTAAATATCCTTTAATTCATTTTACTATTCTTTCAAGCTTTTTATTAACAGAAAATAAAGGAAGCTGCCTTATTCAAGTTAGGGGGCCTAATATTTCTATATTTTTGAATGATTTTTCAGAAAACTACGAAAAAAAAAAAGTAACTATAATTTATCAAGATCCTAATTCAATTTTGCTTAATATCTTAATTGAAGATCCATGGATTCTTCATAATATTACGAAGAATCATCTTTTAATTCGGTATCCTTTACAGATTTTTAAAGGAATAATATCTATTGAATTAATATCACCTCGAACTAATATTGAAAAAGTGTTTAGGAATTCAAAGTGGAAAGATCTGAATATCACTGTTAAGCAAGTCCGTGAATATTGTCCTGAATCCTTACTAACTGCAAAACAGACAGAAATTTTGATATATGCTTTAGAAAATGGATTTTTTGAAATTCCAAGAAAAATCACTTTGAGTTCAATGGCTTCAAAAATAAAATTGACTCCATCTGCTTTATCTGAAAATATAAGAAGAATCACAAAAAAGTTAGTCGTACATTATTTAAATTGTTTTGAAAAGCCATTATAGTAGAGAATCTGAGTGTAGATTAGTTTTTTATCAAGAATATATAGATCGAATAACGTAGGAAAAAAAGCTTTTTAAGAGATTATAATTTGTTATTTTGTTCTTACTAGAACAAAACACTGTTTTTTCCTTAATTTAAATATATTTGACTTTATAGATAATTGTACTTTTTATATATAATTGCTTATAAAATTTGAAAGTATTCACTCTCTTCACCAAATCTTTAATCTTTTTATAGAGAGAAGTCGAAATAAATAATAGATAATAATCTTACCTACATGAGATTATAACATCTAGCTTTAGTAACACAAGGAAGGATTTAATTTGACTTCAGAAAAAAAAGAAGATTTTAGATTTGCAGGAATCTCTGCCTTTATAATGGGTGTTTTTGGAATATTGTGCTTTATTATATTTTTCTTATGGAAATATGAATATATTATTGAAGTCGAAATAGCAAGTGGAAAAGGTTGTGGTCCCATCATTGTATATTTCTATCCCATTTTTACAGATGTTGGTGTAATTGCAGGTGTGTTGTGGATAATTAGTGCTCTTGGCTTTTTTAACAATCAGAAATGGGCCTTTAATGTTTCAGTTATTGCAAATATTTTATCGCTAAAAACAAGCTTTTGGCCAAATATTCCTGCTATGGAAAGTGGTGCATCACTACCCCTTTGGTTGATTATATTTGTAATAAATCTAATTATGTATTTTATTCTCTTAAGAAGGATTGGAAAGTTCAATTGGAACAAAATATTATTTGGATTGGGAATGGGCATGTGTTTTATTTTATGTTTTATAAATGGGATTGCTGCAACGCAAAGGATGGTCTTTTTGGATAAACCTGAACGAACAATTTATATTATGACTGAAAGAATGAATTTTATTGCGTCTTTTGGATGGGGTTTTTCTATATTTGGCTTATTAATGTCTAATAAAGAATGGATCAAATGGGTAGCAATTGGGTCATCAATTTTAGGGATGATTGGCGGATATCTTGTGGCTTTTGCTAGTGCAATGGGTAAAGATTCGTTTTCAATGTTCTTTATGGCTCCAGTATTATGTTCTCTTTTATTACTTCTTATCCTTTGGCCAAAATTTTGGGAGAAATTTAGTAATTCTGCAGATAAATAGAGCAAATTATTTGACTAGATATCATAATATTTATGGAATTTTTTTGTATTCAAAAAAAAACTATAATAATCAAATTACAAATCAATAGCAATATATTTTATTTAAAAATTAACAAGTTGAAAAAATAAGAACAAAATTAAGTTGAAAAAATATGAAGAAAATCAAAAATACTAAGGTTATTCTAATCATTATCGCAATAATATTAATTGTTAATGTATCTAACCTTAGAGATGGTGTAGCACATAGTCCTAAATATGTTGATCTCAAATACTATGAACAGGAACAAATCTTAAGTATATATATCACCCATGGGGTTTCTGACTTGAATTATCACTATGTAGAAACTGTAAAGATCGAATTATATGATGTCCTTAATGATACATTTAAAAATGAAAATCAAAATCATTCTTTTACAGAGCAATCCATATTAACATTTGGTTCTCTAAATAAAACTCAAGAATTTATCTATCATTATACAAATCAATCAACACATCAAATTTTCCACTTAAATATTTCTTTATCTGCAAATGAATGGACATTGATTAATGTAACTGCCATTTGTAATCTAGGGGGTCAATTTTCGAACACAATGGTTGTTGGACATTATCCGTACTATGATGTTGAACATTCAATGATAGAAGCTGTAGTTCCAACAATAATTTGTTCTATTGTTACAATGACACCATTGTTTATACTCAGAATTGTAAGAAGAAATAAAACGCGAAAAATAAATGATAAAGGTTTAGAGGTGTGAAAAAATAATGAGCGAAAAAAAACAAGAAATTAAAGAACTAGAACAAAATCAAGATCAAAAACAATTAAAAGAGTTATCTATGGAAACTTCAATTGAAGCTCTTATTGAAACTCCAGATTATAAAGAACCAAAATATAATTATGATAAAATCCATCTAAGTTTAATTTTATTCATATTTCTCGAAGTTTTATTTCTCTTTACTTTTTCTGAACCAATGTCTTTTATTTGGGGTGGAGAACCTCTATTTCCTATATATAATGATGATATTATATCAAGAACTGCTCGAATTATTATGATATATCATTCAATTGCGACACCGTTCGTTGTAGCAACTACATTTTGGACTATGGAATATTTTAATATAAGAAAAAAATTAATTCCAAGCATTAAAATTACTTTAATTTCTGGTGCTTATCTCTCAGGAATTTGTGGTTTGATATTTGGTTATACTCGAATTAGATTTTTCCATGAAATGTTTTATTTCGGACTTTTCTTAGTTTTCTTAGGAGGGGTTCTCTTTATTGTAGCTAGCTTTCCTATACCTGGGAAATATCCAAGTCCTAAGAAAGCAACACAAGGTGCTCTGTTTTTTGGATTAAATTTAGAAAACTATTCATTGGTTATTTTAGCAGGGTGTGTTATTGTTTCTGTTATATATGGTGCTCTTGCTGGTGTTGAAACTTTTACAAATACTATTTGGCACTTAGATCGTCCAAGTAATGATGCTTTTTTAGCAGAAGAAGTAGTGAGAGTTCTTATTCATGATATGCCTGAAGAGTTTGTTGTTTCCCATCTACATATTCAACTTGCTTTGTTAGCTGCTATGGTAACAATGATTGGATACAAGGTTAGTAAAATAAATGGAAGAATCTATCATTATATGCTTTTTGCATGTCCCATTGGGATTGTAACTATCTCATACGGTGCTTGGGTATTAAATCATTATTTAATATGGGTTGGTGCTGGAATTCTTATTATTTGTACCGTATTCATGTCTTTACATGGCTGGTGGGAAATTTCAAAGGATCACCTTGGAGATAAATATAAAACAGCTTCAAATTGGGAAAGAGTTAAAGCTATTATTTCAGATCCTGTTTTATTTACACTTTATTTTATCTTCATGTACGCTCAAATAGTAGTTACTATCTGCGGTATCATTGTTGGACTCCAAACAAGAGAAGTGTACCGTACACACGAATATTTAAACATTGAATATGATTTTAATGTTGGACATTGGCATTTACTTGCAGTATTACTTGCAACTTTAGTTATGTTAATAGCAGTAAACCATTTTAAAGTTCCTATGAAAAGTCGAAAGATTAGTGGATGGTTACTTTGCATTGGAGGGTTTATTGCTTTTACTGGAGCCAATATTTACATGATGCGAACTCCTGCAATGGATAAACAATGGTCAATGGTTATGACTTTTATAGGTGTGTGGTTTCTTACTGCTGGTTTTATTGCTAGCATATGTCAAATTGTTATTTCATATAGAAATCAACAAAAAAACAAAATATTACAAGAAAATAATTAAAAATTGAAATAAAAAAGATAAAAGATGATTATAATTATGGTAACGCTTATTTCAGATGTTTGGGGTATTATTCAACTTGTTTTAACTGTTGGAATAATGTTGAGTCTTCTTAGCTCTATTCTGTTTTTGGAATACTTTGAGAAAGAGAAAGATAAAAGAATATTAAATATACTTTTAATAACCTTTTTCTTCTGTTTGGGATGCTTATTTGTACTGTCAATTATCGATTTAGTCATTCTGGGTTCTCTCTATGAAATTTTACTTCAGATTATAGTGTTTATTTATATGTTAATTATCATATCCGCGGTAATATTGACAATAATGAATAAACATTATAATCGAAACGTTTTTCTTTCTATTTTAGGAATTTCTTTGCTAATTTTGATAATTATGGGAATTCTTATATGGATAAACGGAACTGCATATAATAGTCTTCATATTGGTTCAATTATTGGCTTACCTGCTTTATTCTTGGTAAGTCTTGGCACAATATTAGTGCTTCTAGATGAAAATAAATTTGTGCTTTATCATGGATATACTGCAGGTTCTGCATGGATTTTAACATTTTACAACGTTATTCTTTTATTTGCATTATCTTCTGATATAATGACTGCCTATTCCGGGTGGATTCACGCATTTCATATCATTTGTGGTGGAATAGGCCTAACATTTGGATTTGCAAGTGGATTGTTTGGGATTTCTGGGCAGAGACGGCTTGCAAAGATTACAGGGTATACAACACTTGCTTGCTGGTGGACGGCATATATGTTATCGATATTCATACAAAACATATAAACGGATTTGAAAAAAAATGGTAAAAAATCAATATTTAGAAAAACTACAAAAATTCACTCAAGAAGTTGAAAAATTAATCTCTCCTGCGTTTATTACGACAGATCCCTATGAAATTGAAGCTTCTTCAGGAGATCTCTCTTTACTACCGAAATATCATTATAAATTTAAAGAAGAGTATTTAGCGACACATATTATTCGTCCAAAGGATAAAGAAGAACTCTCGAAAATTATGAAATTATGTCGTGATTATTCTTTTCCTGTAACTATTCGTGCAGCGGGTACATCTTGTTTTTCAGCAAGTACTCCTACAAAGGGTGGGGTAATTATAGATACAAGACGAATGAATCGTATCTTAAAAATTGATAATGAAAAATTGATAGTGTCTTGTGAAGCAGGGATTTCTTGGGTCAAACTTATTGAAACATTATTAAACTATGGTCTAACTCCCAAATGCTATCCGACAAGTTATAAATCATCTTGTGTTTGTGGTTTTATTGCAACCTCGGGAAAAGCAGGGATTGGTATTTTAAAATACGGAATTATGGAAGATACACTTCTTTCTGTAACTATAGTCAAACCAGACGGTTCAATTGAAACTGTTTCTAAAAATTCTCAAGGTGATCTAACCTTAGAGGATATAACTGGTTCAAACGGAATATTCGGTGCCATTGCAGAAGTAGAAATGAGTGTAACTGCTCTTCAAACTTCTATGCAAATGATAGGCTATAGCTTTAAATCGTTTTCAAATGCTTTTGAGTACTTTTTAACGTTAAAGAATTATTCTGAAGTGCGTCCGTTATTTCTTTCTTTATCTGATAAGAAATTTGAGCAATTATCTCATAAAATCATTCCATCGCGTGATTATTTCGTTTACGCTGTATATTATGATGATACTAATCAAACAAATAAGGCATTTTCATTTGCAAAGGAAGCTGCTGCTAAAATAGATGGATTATATGTGGAAGAATGGTATTTAAAAGAAAAATGGGATGATATTGCAGATACTGAATTAAATCTTGCTAGAATATGCAAGAATCCTATTTTCCAAGAATATTGGATTTCTGATGAAAGAGTAGATGCTTTTTACAAATTTTATTCAAAAAAAATTCGAGAAATAGAGTATCGCAATGCATTTTATATGATGGCAGGAGGTGAAGGAAGAAATCGAATAAAGCTATTCGGTCTTTCTGATATTGATAATTCACGGGAATTTTTTGCAATAAAAGCCAATTTTAATGATATTACTAACGAGTCCTATGCAAATCATGATAGTTTGTATACAATTGGAGTCGTGAATACATTCTATTTTCTTCAATTTAATCCAGAAGATGTTAAATCGATCAAGATAAAGAAATACAAACTTGACCCTAATGAACTAGTCAATTCTTATCGTTTCATTAGAGCAAAGATGAAATTTTGGAGAATAAAACTTCTATTCAAAGTTGCCAAATTTTTATTTAAGATAGTTTAAAATGCGTTAAAGTGAGTATATATGAGTAAAGAAAAATCTAACGTAAGAAAAGAGGTAATTACATCAGGACCTCCTGTTTCGGGTATTTTCTCTCCACATCGTGATAATTTACTTAAAACACGCTCTTCTTTAAAAAATGAATTAGGTTTTGAAGAATGTGTTCAATGTGGCTATTGTAGAAACGTTTGTCGTGTATATAATGTTACTTTTAATGAAAAGGATTATGCTGGTGGACGAAATCGAATTCTTAAATCTTTATCTCGCAATGCAATAAAATTTGATAAAGATGAAATTGTTGATACAATATACCGATGTATGCTATGTGGAAATTGTAGAGAAGTTTGTCCAATAGGCATTGATACTGTTGCTGTATTTCAAAAATTTAGAAAAGATTCAATTTCAAAAGGGGTATTACCTGAAAAACTTGATTGGATTAATAAAGCAATTAAAGAAACTAAAAATCCATTTCGTGAAAATCATGAAGATCGATTTAAATGGACTGAAAAAAGTGAACCTGGTTTACGTGCATTAAAACGTGGAATTGAACTTTTTCAAAAAATTGAGGATGGTGAAGATGCAACCATGGAGAAAAAGTATGAAGTAGGCTACTTTTTAGGTTGTACTTCAGCTTATCGGAATACAGAATTAGCAATAGCAACAAGCCAAATTTTAGAAAGACTTGGAATGGAATTTATCTTTTTTCCTGAAGAACAATGTTGTGGATCTGTTCAATACCGAACTGGACTTGAAGATCATACACTTGATTTAATTCGAAATAATGTCGAAATGATTCGAAAAAGTGGTGTTCGAGACGTTGTATTTTCATGTTCTGGATGTTATTCTACTTTTTTACTTGAATATCCCAGATTATTTGGCGAAGAACTAGGTTTTAATTTATATCATATTGCAGAATATGCCCCAAAAATTATAAAAGAAAAAGGATTGAATGTTCGTTATACTAAAAGAACCAAGGATAATCCTATGCTTATTACATATCATGATCCTTGCCATTTGGGACGATATTGTAAAAAATATGATGAACCTCGAGAATTAATTAATATGATTGAAGGAGTAAAGCTAATCGAAATGAAACATATACGTGAAATGTCGTGGTGTTGTGGAGCTGGTGGAGGTGTAAAAGCATTATATGGTGAGTTAGCTGGTGTTGTTGCAAGGAATCGATTAGGTGAAACAACTCAATGCATGGAAATCTTGAGATCTGAACGATTAATGGAAGCAGAGCAAACAAACGCAGAAGTTCTTGTAAGTTCTTGCGTTTTTTGTAAAAACAATTTGAATCAAGCAGCAACTGAAGATAATTCTGAACTTTTAGTAACTGACATTTCAGAAATTCTGCAAGACTGCGAATTCTATTAATTTTTTTAATTTAAAATTATTTTAAAAAAATTTTATAGGAATTTATTTCTATGAATATAAAAAAAATTGCTTGGATCTATTCTGAATTAATTAAGTGGAAACAAACCCTTTTGTTAGTTTATACTTCAATTATGGCTTATTTTATTTCAATTGGAGCTAATTCAATTATAATAAGTGATTTATTATTTCTTTTTGTATCTATGTTTTTAACAATTTCAGGAACAACAATATTAAACATGTACATTGATTATGATGTAGACAAATTAATGGAGCGAACTAAAAATAGACCCATTCCTAGTGGTCAAATTCCATTGAAAATCGTTTTAATTAATGGTATTATAATAACAATTATAGGATTAATTTTTGCATTTGTTTTCTTAGATTGGTTAACAGGATTTCTTATTTTCTTAGGTTTTTTCTTTGATTTTTTCATCTACAGTATATGGCTCAAGCGAAGAACAAAATGGAGCATAATTTTTGGAGGAATTGCAGGTGGTCTTCCAGCGATGGCAGGAAGGGTTTTGGCGATTAAAAATATTGATTTTGTTAGTATATGTTTCCTTTTATTTATTCTATCATGGATACCTGTTCATATTCTGACATTAGCGTTATTTCCTCATAATTTAAAGGGTTATAGAGATGCAAAGATTCCAATGTGGCCAGTTGTTAGTTCTGAAAAAGAAACAATGCGAGTTATTGCTGGAAGTACATTTGTAAATGCGGTTGTCATCTTCCTGATGGCACTGTTTTTGGAAACAAATCTTATAATTCTCTCTTGCATCGGTATTTTTTGTATAATTCTTGTTAGCATGGTTGTTGATGATTTGATTTTTCCATCCCAAAAGAAAACATTTAGGCTTTTTAAATTTGCTTCGATATTTATGTTAGGAGGTTTTTTGTTGCTTTACATCGGTGTGTAATATAAGTAGAGTAGTATTTGAGAAATTAATGTGCGAATAAATTTTAACAAAGAGGGGAGATGCAAACGGAAAATTGAAATAAATTTATAATTCAATTAGAGAAATTTCAGGCTTGTAGAAATATATTATTGAATTTTTTCGATTTACATTTTTCACTATTATTTGATTTCTTCAAATTATTTGACATATTCGATTATTTTGTTAATTCAATTTAATTATTAGGTGATAATTTTTAAATTATCTTAGAATTTATAGTTAATTTTTCTATAGGGATTATTGTATGGAATAGAAGATAAGGAAATTGCTCTTTTTTAAGATTTTGTGGATCAACAAGTTGCTTTTCTTGCAATTCTGTATAAAATGCTTGAGAAAACTCAAATAATCTTGTAAGATATAATTTACGTTGCTCTTCTGTCATAAATGAAAGAGATATGAATAGTTTTGGATCTTGAAAGTCAAGAATTTCAAAGAAACTATTATTAGAATTTTGTATTATTATTGATAAGATTTTCTGAGTCTTTTGGATAATTTTTATCATAAATGTAAAAATTGAATTGTATGTCTGAGAAATTGTATTAAATAACTCACGTTTTTGTATATCTGAAAGTTTTTGAAGATCTTGCATTGAATACCTCGGAAATTGAAGTAATTTTTGCAAATTCACTGAATAGTATTTAGCTGGAATATGGCTTCTCACCTTTACTTCTTTGGATTCTTTTATTAATTCATTACGATTTAAGAGTTGAAGATGTCGATGAATTGTTGATCGACTTTTTTGGATATATTCTTCCAATTGACTTAAAGTTAATTCTTGATGTATGAATAAAAATAGGATTATCTCAAAATTCGTCTCATCAGCTAATAATTTCATTAGATCATTATTATCTTCTCCACGTTTTTTTTCCTTCTCAAACATTTTTTCGATAACTCCTGGCAGTAACAAATTTTAAATGAAAATGTCCCATTTATTACATGATTTTTGTATATTTCAAAACATATATATTTTTGGGACATACAAAAATTATTCAATTTATATTCAATTTTTATTTAGGAGAGAATACAGAAAAAGATGTCCAAAATATCAACTGTCCCTCAAGAAACTGAAGAGTTCTCTTCAATAAAAGATGGTTCATTGGATAATAATTCCATTCTTTTAGAATTACAGCAAGTTTCCAAAAAATATGGTGACTTTCCTGCATTAAATTGTATTAATTTACAACTCAGAAAAGGCGAAGTTTTCGGATATATCGGACCCAATGGCGCAGGAAAGACAACAACTATCAAAATAATCGTTGGATTAATCCGAAATTTTGAAGGAACCATTATTTTTAATGGTAAATCATTATCAACATCTAAAGATTCTATTCATCAATTTTTAGGATATCTTCCTCAAGATGTTGGATTTCAATCTTGGCGCACGGTAAATCATTTACTGGAAACATTTGGAAAATTATCTGGTATCGCTAAAACTGAATTATCTGCACGTATTAATTCAGTTTTAGAAATGGTTGGATTAAAAGAAGTAAAGTATAAGAAAATTATTCATCTTTCAGGAGGAATGCAGCAAAAATTACGGTTAGCACAAGCGCTACTTCATAATCCTCCATTTTTAGTTATGGATGAACCGATGACTGGTTTGGATCCCAGCAGTCGCTATCAAATGAAGAAAATCATTCGCAAATTGGCAGAACAAGGAATAACAATCTTTCTTTCAAGCCATATTCTTAGTGAAGTTCAAGATATTGCTGATCGTATAGGAATTCTTAATCGGGGCCAAATACTAAACGTAGGAACGCCACAAGAACTCCAAAAACGATTCATGGTGGATCATCAAATAGAAATCTTACTTGAAGAATCTGACAAAACACTGCCTTCCTTTTCAAAAATTCCAATGGTAACAAAAGTCGAAAAAAAGCGTTCATATCACTATCTAATATCAATTTCCAACACTGCAGATTTAGATTCTGCAATTTCACAAATTTTACAAATACTGGTAAATCAAAAAAGTGCAGTTCGAAAAGTAGAGCTGAAGCAACCATCCTTAGAAGAAGTTTATCTAAAATACGTGGAGGAAGATAAATAAATGAGTTTGAAATTGCTATTTTTGGATGAATTAAAAGGTTTTTATAAATCAAAAGTTATGTTGGTCCTATGGATTGGAATGCCTCTACTAAGTATTGTAATACATTCACTTCAACCTGAGACTGAAGGAATTCCACTTACGATTTTTATTAGTTTAATGATTTCATCATTAAGTGGGACTCTAGCATCAGTAATGTTGAGCACAACAATTGTTGCAGAGAAGAACCAGCATGTTTATGATCTTTTCTTGATCCGTCCTGTAAAATCTTGGCATATTATGCTGGCAAAGTGGCTGGCTGTTTATTTCTGCATTTTAATAGCTACAACGTTAAGTATTGGTGTGGGTATTATATTAGACTTAGTAAATACTGATGTTCCTCTTAAAATTCTTATGGATGGTTTATGGGATTCATTAGCGATTAGTTTAAGTGCCATGGCAATTACTTGTTCCCTTTCTGTTTTAATTGGAATCTTAGTCAATTCAACAATGGTAGCTGCAATTTTAGCTATTTATTTTGGAAACCAATTAAGCATGTTGGCAGTATTGCCGGGAATATTCTTTGAAAATATTAATACCGCTTGGTATTCAATTGGTGTTGGATTTTCTGCGACTCTCATTGTGAATATCGCGATATCTTTAGTGTTAACTCGAAAGAAATTGTAGGATCATCTCTTTAATTTTTTTTCTTTTTTCAATTCGAAAAATCGAAAAGTTTTTTGGATTTGGAATATTAATTGATTTGTCTTTTTGTATTATAAAGAATTTAATATTTCCTTAGTGGAGTTTCGCCTTGAAAATGTCGTTAGAACACACTACCCTTGATTTGGATTTTGATCGCCCCTTATTAGAAGATGTGTTTGATGCTCCTGATTTGCGGTATGTTTCACTTTATATGTATATAATTCGAAAAGAATTATTCGAAGATATGTTGAATGATGATTTATTAGATTCTTTCGAGATCTTGCTTTCATTAGAAGAACCAACAGTTGAAGACCTAAAAAAGCATTGTAGTAGTGATTTCATTAAAAATTTGATTCAATTTCATCTTATTACAAATATAAAATCTTATCAGATGTTAGAAACAAAAGCGAATCATTATAAAATAAGAATTGCTCCAGGTTTAAAAATTGCACATGAATCTTTGAATGAAGAAGAAGAAGAAATCCATATTTTTATGAGTGAATCTGTAATCGAGCGTATAATTGCTCCAATAATTCCAGAAATGACTCAATCGAAAGTATTGAAAGCTCTGAATCGACTTCGGGGAATGATGTGTCCGCGTTCTTCTACTATTCATGCCCTTGTTCATAAATATGGGGATTATTGGGTATTAGATGATGATTTTTATTATATTATAGATGAATTAGGAAATCCTTTTCAAGCATTACGAATCGAATTGATGATTAGGCAAATGGCACAAAAATATAAAGAAATTCGTAATAGAATTGATGGATGTCTCTCTATATTTTATTCAGAATTACCAAAAGCAAAAGTGATGAAGAAATTTATCCAATATCAGAAGAAATTAACACAAAAAACAACTTCAAATGTTCCAGATTATTACAAAATTTTAACGCAAAAATCTCGGAAAAAAATACTTCCAAATAAATTTCAATTGGAATTTGAATCATCAGAAATACCTTCAATTTTTAATGATTGGAAAAAAAAACTTAATACTTTAATTGATCTTAGAATAAAATTTGATAACATTAACGTTGAAATGGAAAAATTACAAGCATATTATTCTGGAAAGAACCAAATTATGCCATATATAACCTTTATCCAAAAATCTACTTTCGATGAAGATGATATCTCATCAAAGATTCGTGATTCTCTTTTAGATGCGCGAAATAAATTGAAATATATTAGTCATCAACTGGATCAATTTTCAGAGAAGGATCTTAAGATCTTAAATTTAGATTTAGAACGCTTTATTATTGAAAAAGACTTGATTCCTGGAGAAAACGATCTATAATTCATTATTTAACAAAAACATGTGTGATTATAAAAAATAAAATCAATATTGAAAAAAAATGGTGTAAAAGATGGGAGAACTTTGTCCAGCTTGCGGTAAAGCAGAATTAATTCAATTGATTCCTGGTGTAAAAACTTGTCCAAATTGTAAAAAAATGTTCCGCGGAGAAGAACCAGAAGAAAAGCTTGATCTTAAAAAAGAAGGTGAAATTCTCGATGGTGAATATTATATGGAGAATACTTCCTTAAATCCTAAATGGGAGATTGCTGATAAAGGAATTACTATCCATCGTGAAAAAAATAAATCTTGGATTGCAGTCTTATTATGTCATTCTCCTTCTTTTGAATCTATTAAGTATATTCGAATATCTTGGTGGAAAAAATCAATTAACACTCATGCAGGCATGTTTAAAATTCAAGATTTAGCCGTTTTAGAGAATACAATTATTGCATTAAAAAGAATAGATGCATTATTTGACGAACAATTTACCCTAAAAAAAGATGTGTCAATTAGCTATGATCCAATTCCTGAGAGATTAAATTCTATTCAAGAATTACAAACATTTGATGAATCAAAACGATTATGTCCGAAATGTAAAAGAAAAATGAATAAAAGTTCAAATAAACGGTTTTATGAATGTGAACGTTGCGGTGAAATTGTTATAATGGAAGAGGGTAAGCCTATTTTTGATCTTCCTGCTAATTCGCTTTCTCTATCATTTTCATCCAATTTTCCAATTAATTATTATTTACCAGATTATGGAATTTCAGTAAAAATAGGGATGGCAGACTGGAAAGCTGTAGTAATAATTCATGCAAAAGAAAATCCAGAGAAAAAATGGTTACGTTTCTATTGGTGGACGCGCAATCTTCAGCAATATATGACTTCTCAATATTCTCTTGGTAGTGGACAAGGATTAAGGTGGGAGAGTAAAAAAGGTGTCATGTCCCCGAATATTTATGAAAAAGATCAAATTCCAAAGTTAATTGATGCTCTTGAAAAAATACGGAAAGAATGGGCATCCTTAAAAAATGTTGAAATTCAAGAAATTTCATTTAAGGAACCGTTATTATCATGAAATTTAATGAAATTAAACCTTATTAATAAAACAGGTGGTTATTTTGGGAACTGAATTATGGTCGGAGTTAGTAGAAAACTTTAAGTCAGGAATTGAAAAATCGCTCCAATTAATTAAAGAACGAGACGTAGAAAATATCCCTGGGGCAAAAGATCAATTAATTCGCCGATTTGAGGAATTAATCAGATATCTTCCCCGAAACAACGGTGAATTATTAATAAAAGCTATTGATGAATCTATTCAAAATTCGTTTTTCCCTCGTACACACGATTTAGCAGATGCTTTTTCAAAAATACTTTATTCTTTAGAAGCAGACCCAGATAACTCATATATTATCAATGAATTAATTAATGGGTTTATTGCATCAAAAACTAAATCCTTTGGGTCTTTTAAAGAAGGACCTGTAATTGATAAAATAGTTGAAGGATTTAAAAAATCAAAACGATTTAGAATAACAGATCATGCATTTTATGCAATGTTTGGAGATCCAAATAACCCACGAAAATCTTTACAATCTCAATTAGAGAAAATCACAGATTTTATCGGTTTAGTTGTCGAAGAGCGAGTGATTGAACGAGATTTAGCAAGGTCAGAGAAAAAAATCATTAAATTTTATACTTTTCCACCAGAAATACTTTCTCTGTTAGAAGGACAGTATTTAATAACCACTGAAAAAGGTGAAGTAATTATTAACGAGGATTTTGATAAAAACGTATTTACTTCTCTTTTTCTTGCTCGATATTCTACTCAAAGAACAACACTAGGGAAATACAAGATTAATGGAATATGTAATATTTTTGCTTTAATCTTAATTCTTAGCTTTATGCCCAAATTATCCCTTTCAGAAAATAATCCCATCTTGCGCGATCCTTCTTTTGATGGAGAGCGAATGAGTGTAATTCCAAAATCTTGGATGCGTAAGGATATTCTTATTGAATTAATGCAACCAACCATTGAATTGATTGCTTTTAGATTGGGCGCCACTAAATGGTATGAAAAAATTGAAAAATCAGATGCAAAGAAAAGATTACATTTACAATCAAACATGTTAATACGTGATGTGAATAAATGGGTGTTAGGTAATTTATGTCGTGTTGAAATTCCGATATTTGTTGAAATTAGTAATATTTTTCAAGAAATTACTGTGTCTGGAGAATCTAAATTGGAGTAAACGTGAGCAGACTAAGATAAACTTATTTTGATTTAATATAAAAATTATATGGGAATGATATAAAATGGCGAGAGAACGATGGGAAGATGTGGTTGCATATTATCGGACATATTTGAGTTTAGTACAATCTCTAATTAAGGAAACAAAGACTTTAATTAATGACATTTCACCTTCAGACTTATTAAAAACTGAAACAATTAAAGAAATTTTGGATGAAGCATCCAAAAGGAAAATAAACAAAGTAAAAGTCATTGCTGAGTTTAATTCATTCTTTCTTAAAGAGATTTTTCAACATATCTTTAATTATATTGAAGAGTGCCGCGATGAATTCGATCCACAAGATATAAAAGATTTTATTATTGATTTCTTAGAAGAATCTGATAATACATTTGAAATTTTATTAACTTTAGTAGAAGAAGATAGAAATTTACAGCGAAAATCTTTACTTTACAAACTTTTTCGTGCTTTGTCCTCTTTGATTTTTCCAACAGGAGACTCTTTAAAGGAAATATACTCTCAACTCATTGAGAATTCACATGAATGGTATCTTGCACAACGTTACATTTTGCAACCTTCTACATTTTATCGTGAAAAAATTGATGAAATGATAATTCCGGGTTTTTCTCCTAAAATATTCCAAATTATTAATCATATGACTTCATTGTTCAATCTAGATCCAAATTATTTAGATAGTGAAGAAAATCCTGAAAATGTCATTCCAACAATTCTTATCTCTGATGTTTTCGAACCCTTTATTGACAATATTGCAAATAGTGAAGAAGAAGCAATAAAACGGATCTCTACCAGAATGGAATTACGAGTAATAATGAATGCTTTTATAGGGCCGTCCTTATACTTTTTAGAATTGATTGAACCCCACAAATATATTCGAACACAAATTGATGCTGATGGTAAAACTCGTTGGATTCCTCAATTCAGTAATGAAACGCTTGTATTGCTTTATTTGGCAAAAGTTTCATTTAGGCGAGGTTTTCTCTCAAAAGAGTTGATTAATTGGATTGCAATGAATTTTGCATTTATTATTTATAATGCTCTTCTCCATACTTTTCTTTCTAGTGATAATATATTTTACAATTTATTTTTAGATTTAAAAACTGAAGAGAAAATTTTACCGTATTTGATGAAATTGTTGTGTTTTGAAGATTATTTGCGATTAGATAGAACTAAAATTCGAGATAGTCCTGTTTATCGGAAAGAAATCTTTACATTTTTAGGAAAAAAAATTGAAGCAATTGATCGCTTAACATATCATCTAGTTGAAATTATAAAAAAGGAATTTGAAATTGAATAATAAAGGAGATTAAATAATGCCATTTAAAATTGACGAAATAAAAGAACGTTTTCAGAAATATGGTTCTATCTATGCGTATGATGATATCCAAGAAGATGTCGAAGATATTATCGGATTAGAAGAAAAAAAAGAAATGATGGAAGATTTCTTTTTAGCTTTAAAAAAGTATGAAGAAATTTCATCTGAAATGATAAAAGCAAAAATTACACCAGTTTTCACAATGTTATTATATGGTCCTCCTGGAACTGGAAAAACTGCGCTTACTCGTGCAATGGCAAAACGACATCAAATAATCATGGGCTTAGTCGAAGCTGACAGATTAGTTTCTCCTTTATTAGGTGATACTGTTAAAAATATTCGTGGTGTTTTTGATTTAGCTAGTGAAATTGCTCGTGAAAATGGCTCGTTTGTGTTATTTTTTGATGAAATAGATGCTATTTGCAGTGAGCGAGCAAATGCTCATGAAGTTGGTGAAATAAAGCGTGCTGTAATTTCATTTTTACAGATTATTGATAAAGTAGCTTACGAAGGTATTCCATTAGCGATATTTGGAGCAACAAATCATGAACATCAATTGGATAGTGCTGTCTGGCGGCGTTTTACATATCATTTATCATTTCCTTTTCCAAATTTTATTATTCGAAAACAAATTATTGATTCTTTCTTAAAACGAGTTGAACAAGCTTCAATTGGTATTGATGTACGATTTCATACAGATATGGAAGAAGAATATAACCTAATATATTCAATGTATACAAAGAAAAAGGAAAAACTAGGACGAGAATTAACAGATCCTGAATATTATTCGATATTCGATGAAATAAAACTCCAAGGCAAAGCAGGAATTCTTTATAAAACTTTAGGATATACAGGAGCAGATCTGAAACGAGCTATGCGCGTTGCTTTATTTAAGGCAATGCAAAAATCAATGTTAACTTATGATGATTATTTTAGATCATTAGAAATGGTTGGTGGAACTGAAACACATGTAATCCAAAGTAAAAAACTATCAGATATCGGAAATTCAAAAATTTCAAATAGTTCTAAAAATCAAGGCTATTCTGGTTCTGAAGGATCTGATACAAATTCTTCCCAAATTAAAGAGAATCCAAGTTTAGAAGATATTGATTTAGATTTTTAATAAAAAACTCAAGAGTGAAAATTTATAACATGACTCCAGAATATCATTCTGATAAATCTCGGAATTTTATCCATAAAATTGAGGAAATACTCATATTCATTTCTGAAAGTAAAAGTAAATTAAGATCTATCTCCAGTTCAAAATTGCAATCAGATAAAAATATGCTCCAAAAATATCTTAACTCAACAGGGGATTTTTTTCAACAAATTCAAGATATAATCAATAAAGAATTTAAAAGTCATGTTTTCTCTCGTTTCAGGATTCTTTCAAAGGATGAAATACAAAAATTAGGATTGAAGTTTATTAAAGAGAAAAAAATATATAAAGTTAAGAAAGAAATCTTTCCTATTTTTACTTTTCCATTAAAAAACTGGTATTTATTGAAAGAACCTTTGTTTAAATCTTCAAAAATGCAAATTGTATTAAATGAGTTATTTCAATTTTATGATACCTCAATAAATCAAAAAATTAATTTTATTCTACAAAATGTACCGATTACTGTCGATCCATTTTTAAGAGAAAAATTTAAAATTGCATATAAAAAACATCCATTAAGCTTTGAAGAATTTATGCAAACTATTAGAAATTCGGATCTTTCTTCTAAACAAACTGGAAAAATGGATGATAGTCAAGAATTACGTAAAAAATATCAGAAAGCTTTAGAAAGAAAGGAAATTTTAGAAAAAAAGAAAGAACAATTAAAATCTTTTGATAATTATGAACAATTTTTTGCCTTGTCTGATAGAGAGTTGAAGAGAGCTAAAAGAAAAGGAACTATGCGAAGAAAGTATCAAAAAAAGACTAGGAGGGATAAAAATTAACTTAAATAACTTTATTAAAATTGGAGTAAGAAAAATAGAGATTCCAAATGTTATTAATTATATAAGTGTTGATTCCAGTCTAAATATTAAAAATATTAAGCCGTATGTTCCTTTGGATTGGCGTGAGAATATTTCAGAAATTTTGAGTAATCCTACCTATTTATTTGAAATATCAAAAACATATAATGAAAATGGCAATTCTAATGATAATTATGATTCAAATTTTACTTTACTTCAAAATTGGGAATATCTTGTTAACTCACTTATCTCTATACAAAAATATATTAAACGAATTTATGCTTTAGATAAAATACATTGGATAATTTATGAAAAAAAGAAAAAAGAACAAGAATTAGTTGTACTGAAAAGTAAATTAAAACAATTAATTGAAGTGTCTCGTTCTAAGTATCTTCAATCAAGAGAGAATCTGATCAAACAAAGAATCAATGAAAGAGAAAAACTCCAATCTGAAGAAAAAATAGCTCAAGACGAAGTTCGAGCAATAGAAATCCAATATAATCAATATAATAAAAAGAAAGAAAACTATGAAATCTTATTAAAACAATTAAAAAATCAACAAAGAGAATTGTATCTGCAGACAAATGAAATAACTAAGAGAATGGATGAATTAGACCCTAGAATAATTGTATATCAAGAGAAAATTGGTGAGATGGAAGATAATGATATATCTCCTGATCAAAGCAGAATTAAAAACAAGCTATCTATCATTGAAAAAGAATATCAAAAATTACTTTTAGAAAGGAAAAGATTGATGAGATCAAGTCGAGAATTGCAAAAACGATTGAATCAAGAACGCCAAACCTTCAAATCTATCAATAAAAAAATATCTCATTTGAAACCTATCTTAGAAGAGAAATCTGATGATTTGAGGCAAATTTTAAGGAAAATTCAGATGATAGATTCTCAAATCAATGAAATATCAAAAGAAACCATTAAAAAATCAGATAATTTAAAATCATTTAATAATCAATCTGTAAATATTGAAGATAATTGTTCTGATTTTATAAAATATAGTTCAGTTTCAGAAATTCAATCAATAATAGAAAAAATAAAATTAAAAATTCAAGAATTTGATCAAATATTAGTAAAAAATCTTAAAATATCTAAATTTCCAGATATTGAAAAAGTTTGGAATTTAAAATTTGATCAGTTTACACAAGAATTACATTCATGGGAAGATGAATCAAAGATTAATAATCTTTTGTTTAAAAAACATCATGATACAAGAAATCAAATTGAAAAATTAATTGATTTTAAGAATTGGCTGAATATTTTAATTGATCCTATTAATATATCATGCAATCTTGATTTTTCAATCTCAGATGAAAACACAAGAATAGAAATCTCTCTACTTTTTTTTAAAGCAAGTGGAGAATCTTTGAATTATAAATCTGATTTAACTCGTTATCAAAAAACAATACTTTATCTAAGCTGTATCTTTTCATTTTATTTAAGTAATCAAATATTCTTAATCCCAATACGCATTTCAGGATTAGATCCCACAATTACCAGCAAACAAAGCTTTAAAAAAGCAACAGAACACTTTTCAAATATTTTTAAGGAGTTATCATCCATAAAACCCGTAAAAATTGTAATTTTTCTTGATACTTCCATGAATTATGATATTCCCACTCAAATTAAAATTTAAAAAGTAGAGGTTTTAAAATGACCGAAATTACAGATGTTCAAAAAATTTGTCAAATTATCCTACAAAACCAAACTCCACAGATTAAAGAGGAAGATATAAAAAATTTAATCCAAAATGACTCATTTGAAGGTATTATGAGCCAAGTAATAAAACAACTAAAAAATATAGGTTTTTCTTTAGTTCGTACAAGCTTTTTAGGAGAAAAATTCTATGTTCTTACTTCACCTGGTAAAGATGAAAAAATTTCACCAACAATGTATGGTATTCTAGTCAGTCTAATTGCTCTTTATAAAGAATTAGGAACAAACATTACAGAACAGGAACTTAAGAAAATTTTCAAGAATGTTTGGAATGAATGTTCTTTACTCATTGAATACAAGTATTTAGAAATACATGAACAAGAAGGAATAAAAAAAGTGCTTATTACACCAATAGGAAAAGCAGTTTGTAAAGATATTGTTAATAATGTAGACTTGCATGAAATTCTTTCATTTTTAGAAAAAAAGGGATAACTATATAGATTTTTTGAAAATTATAGGCAATGTGCACCATCAGATGGAATTGATTCATAAATTACAGCACGATTGCCGAAAATTTCTTCATATTCTCCAAGTTTTTTCTTATATTCGCTTAATGCTTCATCTGTGAATAAACCAATCGTGCACCCTCCAAATCCTGCTCCGATCATACGAGATCCCAAGCAACCTTTTATTGAGATAGCAGTTTCAACCAACCAATCAAGTTCTTTGGAACTTACTTCATAATTATCCCTTAGGCTTGCATGAGATTCATTTAAAAGTTTTCCAAATGATTCAAAATCGTTGGAAGTAAGGAATTCTTTTGCTTTATTCACTCGTTCATTTTCTAATATAACATGTCTTGCTCGTTTTTTGATATTTTCTGGAATTATTGCTTTCATTTTTTCAAGATCTACTAAAGAAAAATCTCTTAATGTTTTTTTCTGATCTGATGAGTTAAGTATCTTGACTGCTTCTGTACATTCACTAACACGTTCATTGTATTTTGATTGACTTAATTTGTGAAGCACATTTGAATTTGTAATAATCAAATGGTAAGGTGCAAAATTGCATGGAATTAATTCATATTTAAGTGACCGGCAATCAAGATACATACATGTGTTTCTTTTAGCTAAAAGTGAAATATATTGATCCATGATTCCACATTGAACTTCAACAACTTCGTGCTCTGCTTGTTGGCAGATTTTTGCAAGATCTGTATTTGAAATATCAAGTGAATATAGATTTTTTATAGCAAATGCAACTGCAACCTCTAGAGCTGCTGAAGAAGATAATCCTACGCCTTGTGGTATATTTCCAGCGAATGTAATCCTGATTCCACCAATATTATATCCTTTCTTTTGTAGAATTTTTGCAACGCCCATTGGATAATTAAACCAATTAGCTTTACTTCTACTAAAATCACTATAGAGAGCAACCATTTTCTGATCGAAATCAATAGAAAATACTGCAATTACTGAAGAATCTGGAATTTTAGAAACTGCAACAGTAATTCCCATTTCAATTGCCATGGGCATGACAAATCCTTCAGAATAATCAGTGTGTTCCCCTATCAAGTTAATTCTTCCTGGAGCAAAAACAATAATTTCTGGATCACAACCGAATATTTCTTGATGTTTTTTTTTTACTAATTCTGTTTCCATATATCTTTTCCCCACATACTCTTTATTTTAAATGATTAAATAGTTTTCTTCTTTAAATATTGTAGAAAAATTGGATATAATTAAAAAGAGAAAGAATAAAAAAGAAATTGAAGTAGAATTTAATGATTCATATCTGCAACAAATGAATCAAAGACTTTTTGAATACGATCGGCTGTTGGTCCTCGACCTTCTACACCTTTTTCGGTAATAATTACTTTTCCACCTAGGATACTGATTGAATTATCATCACTTATCTTAATAGTTTCTCCCGGTAATACTTTACGTAAACGTGCGGCTAATTCTTCCATTGGGAATGGTTCTCCTTCAATTGTAAACGAAACCCATTTATTTCCATGAATAAAAATTGTTCCTAATTTTCTTTTCTTTTCATTTCGAGCGTTTTCAAGACAAATCGTATGCGTCATATCAATTCCTACTAACCTTCCAGTGTAAAAATGGGCTGGGTATTCATGTTCAAGAATTACTTTAACCATTGATTGCAAGGCATTAGCGATTTGTTTATTGAATTCCCGCGCTGCCGTTGAGCTGCTCATAGATTATTCTAAGTCAAACTAAATGAAAAACTTTTTGATTCCCCCATTCCTATATTTTTATGCATTACTCATTAGAAATGGAGTTATTTTACTGTGAAAATCAAAAATCCAAGCAATTTGGGTTCTAAACTAGATTTTGACTATGTAGTTATTCCAAAGACACACACTTCCATGTATTTAATGCATAAATATTGGGCTCGTAAACCAGCAAATATTGTTAGTGAATATATTCGACGTTATACTAAACCTGGTGAAATCGTACTTGATCCATTCATGGGTTCAGGGGTAACTATCCTTGAAGCAGTGTTTAATCATCGTAAGGCAATCGGGATCGATATCAACCCTATTTCTTCTTTTATTTGTAAAAATACAGGAGTCCCTATCAATTTAAAATTGCTAAAGGAAGGTTTTTTTTTTCTTGAAAATTTAATTCAACAACCAAATTCTCTTTATTCACAACTTTATCATTTATCTTGTCCAATTTGTCATCAATCTGCTGAAATAACCCATTTAGTTTGGCAAAGTACTCCAAAAAACAAATCTAATTCTTACATTCCATTAGAAAATTTTATTGATACGCTAATTGAGATTCGATTTTTCTGTTCAACTTGTGGTGCATTGAAATTACAACCAAAAGATGAATCTTTTTCTCAATATGCTCATTTTATCTCCAATTTGGAAACCTCTCTACATGAAAAGATTAAAAAAAATAAAGAATTTCAAAAATTGAGTAAATTCTTTCTAGATTTTAAATTTCAGTATCAAAATCAGATAAACTTTCTTCAATTACGTCATTCTCTTCGACAGAATCCCGATTTGTCGAGTTTATTTTCAAAGCGAGCTCTTCTATTTCTCGCTTGGCTCCGTGATAAAATTGAAAAATTACCTGTTAAATTCAATTCAATAAAAGAAATCCTATTGTTTACTCTTACAGCTGCAGTAGCTCAAGCAAGTAAAATGGTTTGGGTAATTGATAAGCGTCGTGGTAAAAATCTACTAAATATGCAAGTTGGTTCTTGGACTCATCATTTTTTTTGGAATCCTAATAAATATTTTGAAGTAAATGCTTGGAATTGTTTTAAAATCCGTTTTACAAAGATTCTTCGTGGAAAACAAGAATCAAATCAACGCAATAATAACTGTGAAATTCCCTTTAATTTAGCTCCAAATTTAGAATTATTCTTCAAAGATACTCGTTATAGTGCGATATTAATTAATCGGTCCATTTTACATTTTGATATTCCAAAAAACTCTGTTGATTTCATTTTCACAGATCCACCTTATGGTGATTCCATTCAGTATGGTGAATTAAGTTCATTATGGGTAAAATGGATAGGTTTAGATATGGAACAGTATATTTCAATGATTCAAAAAGAAGAAATTGTAATTAATTCCAAACAACAGAAAAATTTACAATTCTATCAATCCAAATTATCTGAAGCTTTTAAAATTCTTTACAAAGTTTTAAAACCAGGTAAATTTATGGTTGTTACATTTCATAATACTTCTATAAATATACGCAATGCATTGATTACATCTGTTTTAGAAGCAGGTTTTGAGTTAAAGCAGATACTCTTTCAACTCCCCCCCAGAGTATCTATAAAATCTATGCTTCATCATAGTGGAACTCCCATTGGTGATTATTATCTCAGATTTCAAAAATTAGTTTCAAAATCCTTACATACTTATCTTCAAAAATATAAAGAAACAATAAAAAATACTTCTTACTCAGAAAAATTAAAAATAGTTAAGCAAATAATTGTAAATATTTTGCAAAAACGAGGGGAACCGACCTATTTTATTTGGATAACTAATTTAATTGATGAATTTCTTTATCAAAAATATTTATTTCCTCTGTTAAACTTTGATGATATTATCAAAGAATTAAGTAAAGATTCTGATTTTATTATAACTAAAGATCAAAAGTGGTGGTTAACCAATCCTATTCATATTTCAAAAGCAGCTCATCCATTAATCAACCGAATTACAGAATTTCTTTATTATATAATGAAAAATGATAAAAAATCATCTTCATCAGAAAGTATCAAGCAATATTATTTTAACAAAATCTATGAAAGATTTCGCGGAGTCCTTACGCCTGATAAATATACAATTAATTCTCTTATTCAACAAAAAATTCAATAAAGAGAGAATATCAGTGATCATAATATTTTCATATCCCAACAAATAAAGAAGATGGTTACTTATATATTTTTGAAATGGTTAAGTGTGACGTTCCTGATTGCGATGAAATTTTGGATTATTTACCCTTTAAATGTCGATATTGTGGAGGGACTTTCTGTAAGAAACATCGACTTCCAGAAAACCACAATTGTTCTTTTAAAATGACGGTTAAACCTGAAAGATCATATACTTCATCTTCTATTCCTGGACAGAAAAATACCTCTGGATATTTGAATAATGTTGAAACTCCATTTGAAGGTGATGAAACTCAATTAGATCGAGAAATGAGAGATTACATTAGAAATCAAGAACGTTCAGCTATGCCACCTGCTCCATCACGTGATTCTCGAAGAGTCCGTAGTTTTTCTAGACCATTATTTGGTGTTTCTCAAAATACTAAAGGTACTTATTGGTTAATGGGATTAAATGGGTTTTTTTCAATTGCTGCACTATTAATTGCTCTTTTTGAATCAAATTCAACATATTTTTTACTAAATTTCCAAACTCTTTTTGGTAAATTTTGGATTTGGAGCATTTTTACATCAATGTTTACAACTATTAGCATTTTTTCCCTATTATTTGTAATGATTATCTTATTTGGTACAGGGAGGATGTTAGAAAAGCAATTTGGAACTCGTTTTATTCTCTATCTATATATTGGGTGTGGTCTTTTTGGAATAGTTGGAGGAATTCTTTTTCAATTGATCTTTTCTTTTATCCCTTTCTTATCACCAAATGTTTCACAAGCATTTCAATTAAGTTTCTTCTCAGTTCAATGGGCTGCTTTAATTGGAATGATCAGCTTTATTCTTTATTTAGCAGGATTAAATCGCGAAATGCGCATGTATTTATATTTTATTCCTGTTAAAATGAAAGGTAAATATCTATTATATTTTTTAATTGGAATGGATTTGATAATAATTATTCTCGGATTATTTAATCCAACTTTTTCTGGATCTGCTATAGAATCGTTTGCACAATTATCTGCTCTGGCAGGAGGGTATTATTTTTATAAGAAATTTGGAAGCCAATTTGCAATTTCCAGATTTATTTAATTTTTTTAATTTATTTTAATTACAAACCATGAGAATTTTAAGAATTCACTGATGAAATTTTATTAAATACTGTCTATGATAAAAAGGAAAGTAAAAGCAAATATTTTCTGAAGTGTCACAATTGAAAATGCAAACGTTCTAGCACAAATTTTTTTACGAAGAAAAGAATTTGTAAGTGTTAATGAAAAATGCTTTTCTTCTCATTCCAGAAATTAAAGGTAAAATTATTTTATCTCAAAATGAAGTAAATCATATTGGTAAACGAGAAATTGTTAATTGCGCAACAGCTCCAATAAATCCTAAAGAATTTTCCACACTTTCTTCTGTTCATCAAGATCAATTTGGAGAGGTAATAAAAGAACAATTTAATATCCGATTTGATTCTGATTCTAATCAATATCTTATTGAAGACAGAAATTCAACAAATGGCACATATCTTGGGAATATTAATTTGAAGCAAACTCCCGCTCAGATTTTAAAAAATGGAGATGAAATTATCGTTCCTATTGAAAAGAATGGGAAATTAATGCAATTGAAAATACTTTTTCAGGAATCAGGAGGGAACCAGATAATTAAAGATAAAAATCTTACTCTTTCTCCTGAAGAAAATATTGATTCACTCTCAAATCTCCCCAATCAACCAATACAACCTAAAAATAATAATAAAAGCTACGTAACACCGACAGGTGGAGAATATTTTGATCCTACTTTTACACCAACAGTCAATCCACCAACAATGATTAACCAGTCAAAAAATTCACAGAATAATGCTCTGGCATCTTACCAGGGTTATGATCCTGCTGATACATCTGCGAGTTTTATACTCGTTCGAGAGAAATTACAAATTCCTAAAAATTGTTTTGAACCACATGTGGCTCAAGACCTCGGTTTAGATTTTTCTATGATTTTTAAATTAGAATGGGCGGAAATTTGGCATATTTCAGTTGCTTTTCTCCTATTATTTGTGATGATATATCACACATACGTTAATGTTCTCGGAATTATTTCTCTTATATATTTTGTTCAATATGGGATTGGTTTGACTATATCTGATGTTTTTCTCACACCCTTATCGACTGCTCTCGTTTTTTGTATTACTTTTATTTGTCATGAACTAGGTCATTTGTATACTGGGAAAGAATTGCAATTTCCTTCACGATTCTGTCTTGTAAAGAAAGGTGTTCGATTAACTTTGATTTCAGCAATTGTTGGAATTCCATTTGGTCTTCCTGGGGCGGCAGTTTCAGTGGGAGTAGATCCTCAAACAGATCGGGATAAAATGGGTGCAATTAAAATGGCAGGTCCGGCTGTAAATCTTGTAATTGGTTTGATTAGTATAATTATTGCTGTTTTAATTCCTTCATCAACAACAATGCTAAAAACCGTTTTTCTTCAAAGTGCAGGCATCAATTTTATGTTAGGTGGATTTAATATGATTCCGAAGGAGTTTCAAGGGTTTGCAATGGACGGAAAGTATATTATATCCTGGCGTAAGTCAATATATTTTACCTTGGTCGCAGCTTTCATTATAGGTTATATTGGGGTTATAGCATTAGCCAGCAGTCCTTCATTTGCTTAATGAAAAACTATCAAAAATATGAAAAATAAGGAATAAAACGAATTAACGCATTTTTAATCTTTTTATTCTTTCTCTTCATTTTTTCAGATGATTAACAACTAATTCTTCTGCCATTGGGAAAAGACTTTCAGGTAACTTGCCCGAACCTCCCCCTTGTGCAAAATTGGGTTTTCCACCGCCTTTTCCCTTAATTAAAGGTAAAACCTCTTTAAGAACTTTCCCAATATGGAGATCTCCTTTCTCTTTATCCAGAGAATGGGCAAAATACAGAAGTATTTTATCTTCTTTAGGCATAACATTTGCAAATAAACAAACGATATTTGAATTTTTCAAAAATTGGTTAAGGATAAGTTTCATTTCTTTGGGTTCTTTCTCTTCAAAAATGTGGGAAATAATTTTGATTCCATTAATATCTGTAGCAGATTGAAGCATTTCAGGGATTTGGTATTCGATTAATTGAGCATTTATTTGTTTTAATTTTTTCGACAATTTTTGAAGATCTTCTTGATAAGAAATAAGTTTATCTTCTAATTCTAAGTCTTGACAAGTTAATGCATTGGTTAATCTATAAATAATTTCATTCTTTCTTTCATAATCATAAACAGCGCGCATACCAAAAAGGAATTCAACTTGAACCCCTTCTTTAATTTTTGTCCATTTTGGAATTTTAACAATACCAATTTCGCCTAATTTTCGAATATGCATTCCACCACAAGCAGAATAATCGTATTCATCTATTTCAACAATGCGGGCTCCCTTCTCAGACATCTTTTTAATAGGTCGTCTTAAAGGAATTTGTTGTAATTTGTCTTTATCTCGAATCCAGTAGGTTTTTACTGGTAGATTTTGTTGAATAAGGGAATTTACTTTTAATTCTACTTGATTAATCATTTCCCAATTTAATTCTGGTAGATCTAAGTCAATATGTGCTGATTTTTCACTCATGTGAACTGAAAGCGTTTGTCCTTGGAAAAGGTGCCAAAAAACACTAGAAAGAAGATGTTGTGCCGTATGAGACTGCATGAAATCAAACCGAAATTCCCAATCTAATTGAACTTTAACCGCTGTATTTTCTGGAATAGACTTTTCAGTCAAATGATATATTTTTCCTTCTTTTTTGATGGTATCAAGTACCTTATATTGATTTATCATTCCATGATCTCCTGGTTCTCCACCACCTTCAGGATATAAAATTGTTTGATCTAAACAGATACCGAATTTATCTTTCATGGGAATGCAGGAAAGAACACGACTTTCACACTCTTTTTGATAAGCATCTTCATAAAATAACTCTATAGTTTTAGCAGGTGAATACGTTTCAGCTGTCATTATCTTATGAATTCAAATGTGTCATCTCTAAAAAAAGCGCTTCCTAACAAATAAAAAAGAAGATGGTTTAATTGAAGTGATCTTTGTGTTGTGGAATAAATTTATTACCTCATTACCTTCGCTAAATCGAATTCTGGAAAAAAAATCGCTATTTTCTTACATCGAACGACCTGAAATGAACATTGGTCAAGGAGATAACACACATTCCTTATTTATTGGAAATAATTTGGAAGTTCTTAGATATCTTTTAAATCATGAAGTAGTTAAGAAATATGATTTAATTTTTGTCGATCCTCCATACAATAGCCATTTAGATGTAATTATAAATGATTTTTCATCCAAATCTCCACAAATTTGGTATTCTGGTTGTTCACACCTCCAGTGGTTAAAAATGATGTATCTTCGTTTGCGTTTGAGTTTGGATCTTCTTCATGTTAACAGCGGGATCATCCAAATTTGCTGTGATGACAAAGAATATTCCTATATTCGATTATTGATGGATGATTTGTTAGGAGCACATAACTTTATAGGTACTCACATTTGGAAATCTTTCTCTGGAGCCAAATCAAATACTTTTTTCACCCAAAACCATACTTATATTATCACTTATGCAAAAAATCGCAAAAAATTCCACCAATTTTTGAATAAATCCTGTATAGTTAATTCACCTGAATCTATATTGGATAAATTTCCTACTTCCATAGAAAGCCGCGCTGAACTGCAACATTCACTATTAAATATCATATCTATACCCTTTCTTCGGTATTTAAACCCGAAACCTGTTTTATTACTTGAATACTTAATTAACACTTATGCTCCGAATTCTGAAGCACGCATTCTTGATTTATTCAGCGGTACTGGTACTATGTTCTTAGCAGCAGTTCACAATAACCTCAAAAAAGGTTTGAATGTTAGTGTTAGTGGAATTCAATATCCATTTTCTTTGAAAAACTTTTTTCGAGTCGATTCTACTTTAGGTTTGAAAAAAAATCTTCATCTTTCACAATTAAAGCACAAGACATTTATTGATCTTACATTACAACGCATTTTCTATGATATGAAAAGAAATTCATGGAATAATTCTTCACAGATAAAAGTATTTAAACAAATTTTAAAGCCAAATAAGAATTCTTCTAAATAATGATGAAAAGATTTCGGGGTGTCATTTTTGATTGTGATGGTGTCTTGGTTAATTCTGAGCCTTGGAGCTGTGGTGCTTGGAATGTAGTATTTCAAAGAGAATATAGAATTGATATCGGAACTAATTATGATGCGTTGCTAGGCAAAACTACACAAGAAGTGGTTGAATTCTTTTTTCACAAATTTAATCTTAATTATTCTCCAGAAGTTTTACAAAAAATCTCCACATATAAAGAACAAGTCTATCAAGAAATTGCACATGGAAAGATCGTCGCAATTCCTGGTGTGAAAGATTTACTCAAATACTTAAAAACACAATCCATTCCAAGAATCCTCGCTTCTTCAGGAATACGTTCTAAGGTCGAATTTAATTTAACAGAATCAGGATTATCTTCGTATTTTACCACAAATCATATAATTAGTGCTGATGACATAAAAATGGGAAAACCTGACCCTGAAATCTTTCTAGTCGCTGCTGAACGACTGAAAATACCAATTTATGAATGTATTGTAATCGAAGATTCACAAACTGGAGTTTCAGCAGGAAAGGCTAGCGGGGCATTCACAATTGCAATTACCACTAGTTTTCCTCGAGATAAGCTTTCAGAAGCTGATTTAATTATAGATTCCTTTAGTGATCTTGATTTTCATTCATTGTTCTAATTATTTGATAAAAGATTTTAGAAAATTAAGAAGTTAAAAAAATAAGTATCCAAAAAAATCAATAGTTAAAAAATTCAAAATCTAAATTTTAAGGATTCCTTAGTGCTGAATTGGATTTGACTGCTTTTTGAAGCAATTCAAATGCTTTTGATGAAGTTGAAAAAGTTTTTATATTATATTGGGCAAAAATAGGAATTGTCTCTTCATCAAAGATTCTAACATATATCTCTATTTCAGGAAATTCTTTTGAAATTTCCATAACCAACAAAATTGCTTCTGAAAAATGAGTTTCACTTTTCCAACAAATGAATAATTGGCTAACTTGCTTTAAATCACAGATGTCTTTCAAACCTTTCGTTGTAGTATATGAATTTTGGAATATTTTTATTTTAGGGTCATCTATATAAATTTCTTCATCTATTTTTGGATCTATAAGAATGACTTCTCGATTTAGTTCATGAGCAATATGATTAGAAATCAATTGGGATATATGGTTAAATCCCAGTACAACAGAAGTGCCAATTTTGCTTTTGGTCCATTTTTTAATATATTCCAAGCTCCATTGAGAAGTAGAGAATGTAAAAGCATTCCATGGCTCTTGTTCCAGATAGTCTTGTAGTTCTTCTTCAAAAACACGCAGATAAAGATTACATTTTTTGTTAATTTCACGGATTTTACTAATACTTATCAGTGCTTTTCTAAAATCATTAGTAACAAAAAAAACTTCCTTACATTTATCCGCTCCAGCATCCAATAACGTAGCTTTTTCAGTAAAATCTCCAACGACAACTGGTTCACCATTATCTATTAAATCCAAAACTTTAGATTTATCCATTTCAATTAGAGAATACGGTTTTTTCTTCTCTTGCAAATATTCAACAATTCTTTCTCCTAAATGATGATATCCTAAAACAATTGTGTGATTACTTTGATGTGCTGCAATAATCTTACTGGTAACAACAGGATTATAACGCTCTAATAAAGCGCCAATTAAAAAGCCAAAAACTACTACTTCTAAGAAAATAGGAAATAATAGTTGGTATAATGCAGATAAATCATTTGTAATAGTGGGTTGATGTACGCATAGAGCAATTAGTAAAATTTGTCCAAGACTTGCGTTTTGTTCATGAATGCCGTAATAAACTGCTCCAAATAAATAGAAAAGGAAGAAAATTACAAAAGGCCAGCGATTCTGTTTTATTTTTAATGTTAAATCGATCCAAAATCGTTGAAACGACATGATTAATCATTGTTATGAATCTTATGTTAAAAAGCATTTGTGGAAGTGTGAAAACTATAAAAAAAATAAAAAGAAAAGTATGGAGAAAAGAAAGAAGAAAAAACTAATCTACACATATCACAGTATATTTCACTTGTTTATACCCCTATTATTGTAGCAATATGGTGCCACGATGAACTTTGTAAAGATATTTTTGAAGTTTTTTATCATCTCTGCAATATTGTTGATTATGGCTATATTCTTTAATTTCTTCAAGTAGTATATCCTCCTCACAAAAATCACATACATAGAAATTTTCTGTTCCATCTAAACTGGGTAATATTGTGGTCACTTTCCTCTGACAAAATTCACATTTCATAATATAATTTACTCCTTTTTTCAGAATAGAATACTGGACATAAGTGAAAATAGAATGCTCACAATAAAATAATCATCTCGATAAATGTTTATTAAAATATAGATCATTTCCAAACGTTTATGTAGAAAGATAAATTTCCAAGCGTAATTTAACATTCTCAACTGAAACTATCTTTGATTTGGTGCGATACTTTGGATAACACTAACCACCCTCTTTTGAATTTTTCTTCAATATTTCAAATGGATTCCATATTAGAAGCCCAACTCCATGAAAGAATAATGAAAATGGTTCACCCACATCCAAAAATGCTCCCTAATTTTTGGGATCCAACTATTTCTAAGATTGTTCATGTACCAGTTAATGATGGAACCATTCGAGTTTTCCATTATCGCCCACAATATCTAATTTCAAAACGTCCGATCGTAATTATTCCTGGTTGGGGTGTCATTCCTTCTGGATTTCGTGATGTATTTGAAATATTCTATAATTATATTGAATTTTATTATATAGAAACACGAGAGAAGAAAAGTAGTCGAATTAACCGTAAAACAGGTTCTTTTTCGATGGAACAAAATGCTCTTGATGTTAAAATTGTTTTAGAACACTTTAATTTAGTTAAAAAGGATTTTGTCCTTATGGGAACGTGTTGGGGTTCATCTATTATTTTATATGGGTTGATCAACCATATTCTTCAAGCACCTACTTATGTTTTAGTGGATCCTATGCATCGTCTGCAGTACCCTCACTGGTTTTTGAATATGGCGCCAATTATTCCCGTTTGGTTGATATGGTTATTGAAACCCTTGTTAACATATTTAAAACTTCGAAATCACTCTTTACCTACTCAGCGAAAAAGAATTATTGAATTCATCCATCATGCAGTTCTATGGAAATGGAAAAAAGCAGCGTTTCAAGCAAGAAATTTTGAATTATTGGGTAACTTAGCACAAATTCGAGAAGAAGTATTTATTTTTAATGCTACAACAGATGTTATTCATGATCAACGGAAATTTGCATTAATTGCTCAAGAACTTCCAAATGCTCGCTTTTTTTATATGAAAATTTCTGAAGAACTGCGAGAACGGCTAATTGGCTTGATTGGTGTTGAATTTGCATCTGAACTTTCGAATACAGGTTGTCCTATTGGGCTTATTCCTTATGAAAAAAAAATTATTCGACAAACAAGTTGATATAATTAACAAAACAGAGGAAAAGGACTATTCAAGACATTCATCATTGTTTTCTTTAAGTTGTAAGAATCAAGAAAAAAAGTTAATTTTCTCTTGATGAATTTGTGTAGATTAGTTTGTGCGAATAAGTTTTTAGAAATAATAATCGATAAATTATCAAGATATATTGAAAGAATCAAAGTATTTTAATCAACCAGATCCAAATTCATCTCAATCTCTGCGCGTCTGCATTCCCTTTAAAGTTTATGGGAACTTTTCAAAAAATTTTTATTCAGTTCACGATTATATCTCTCGTTAGATAATCTTTTTCAAATGAAGAAGATTGATTAACAAGGGCTATTGACGCAGCCAGGTGACCGAAAATTAATTTTTCGGATTGGTACTAGCGTGTCGGGCTTTTAACTACCTATTATCTTAGGCAGAGCGAAACCCGCAAGCCGGGGGTTCGAATCCCTCATAGCCCGCTATCTTTTTCTGAAAATGGGTTTTTCTGCGAAATAAATATTACTTTTATTATTTATTCATCAGAGAGAAAGGAAAAAACTTAATTCATCATTTTTTATGAGATTTATTATGATTAGTGTCCAAATCTGAGCAATTTTTTCCCAGATACATATAGATATTTCTTATAATATTAATCAAAATTAAGCATTACTCATCTTAATACTATAATAATTTTTATCCATTTATAGTGAATATCTCACCGAAATGTTAAAAGGGATAAGCTTAGTAATATACACCAAGATGAGTACAACAAAAATACAAAAAACATTGCGTTGGATGATTTGGGGCATTGCAGTAGCCCTTGTTATTAATATTGCGATTTGTTGGGTGGTATATGAACAAGTTCGTCATTATTTCGGATTTTATCAGACAATTAGTGATTTGGGTGCAATTTATATTTATGTATTTCCAAGAGTTGGAGCCTATGAGATTGAATTTGTGAATCCTTCACGATGGATATTTGCAATTGGATTCTGGATGATTAGTTTGCCCATTTTGGCGACCTCAATAATGTATTTTCGACATTCGTCTTTGAAATATTATAAAACAAAAGCAATTCTTTTGATATTCTTTTTTTTAGGAGCAATTGGGATTGGGCTTTCATGGGATTATCCAAATGCTAATATAAATCGGTTCTATGCCGTTGCTTGGCTTCATATGGTTGGAACATTGTTTTTTGTTCTTGGGTTTGCCATTTTTAATTATGTATGTCAATTGGCGCGATTTTTTCGAAAGCACAGAAAGAAGAATGGAGAAGAATCCGGTGAAGGATCTGGGCATGAAAATGAAGCAAAAGAAGAATCAATAATAGAAAGCAATAAAGAATTAAATAATAAAAATGGATCGCCAGATGAAACGCCAACTGAATCTAAGCAAGATTCAAAGTCAAAGTCACACAATTGGGATTATTATTTAGATTTAGTATTTGTGATTATTGTATTTGTTTTAATGGTTTGGTATTTAATTTCGGGGTTGCTGGGTATAATTAATGTAGAGAAAATTGGTTGGCTAAGTATTTTCAGTACCGCCATATCTCAAAAATCTTTATTGAGTGCTTCGGTGATTGCTGCTTTCCTTCTTGATAAGGATGATATGTAACTTTATGTAATTGAAAAAATGGACTTTTCACTCCAATGATAGAACGCTAAGTGTGATTAGTATTAGTGTGAAAAGTTTTTTTGATATTTCATCATATGTAGATGCTTAATGCTTGAGTTATTGCAAGATTAATATCAGGCATACCATATCCCACTTCTGGATTCCATCCTGTCGGCCAATTTGTAGAATTTGTAAATGGGCTACTCGTGTAGTTATAGAGAGAAGGAGTAATCTGAATTGCAGTTGAAATTAATAAAATGCGAACATCAGATGGAGTTAATAGAGAATTACTATAAATTAAAGCTGCTGCCATACCCGCTATTTGAGGTATTGCCCAAGAAACACCGTAGTAATCAGAAAATGCAATGTGACGTTTACAATCTGCAACCAATTCAACAGCGCTATAATAATTGGTATTATTGTAATTCACGACTCCTCTTCCCCAATTAGAACCTGGATTTCCTGGGCCTTCATTCCAGCGTTCCCATTGTGAAGGATTTACATGTGTATTTTGGATAATTCCTCCAACTACCAGTGTATCTGGATGAGTGGCGGGATATCTTAAATTATTTGTTGCATTCAATACTGGATCACCTCGATTATCATTTCCAGATCCTGCAGAGAATACAATGTGATATTTTTCTACACATTCAGAGATTTCATCAAAGAAAGGAGTGGAACCATAAGTAGAAACTTGTGATAAAGATATTACATCTACTCCTTGAGCGATGGCATATTGAAAAGCCGTGCCCCATGATCGGTTACTCTCTGAAACAGAATAGGAAAGAATGAGAAAATTTTGAGTAGTTTCATCAGTTCCGAAAATTGTACTTAAGGTTTCTTTACAGATAGTTACACATGTATTTCCATGGATTCTTTCAGCATAATCTGTGCTGTTAAAATTGTCAATAACTAAGATACGGATTGGTGAAATTCGTTGAATGGCAGAAATGTAAAAAGTTTTAGAACTATTGTTCCCAGTAGATGAATTAAATGATTGATAAGAAAAGTCTGATATATTTAATCTATCATATCTAATTCGCTCAGTTAGATAAATGTAAAGTAAACGCGGTATTTTAAAGGTG
This sequence comes from Candidatus Harpocratesius sp., assembly GCF_054039255.1. Classification (NCBI taxonomy): domain Archaea; kingdom Promethearchaeati; phylum Promethearchaeota; class Promethearchaeia; order Promethearchaeales; family Promethearchaeaceae; genus Candidatus Harpocratesius; species Candidatus Harpocratesius sp. Next base: position 38,342 of record NZ_JBPLBG010000042.1, on the reverse strand, counting down.
CTTCTTTCTGAAATAATTGCATAAGGAATAAAATGGGGTTCATCTGGTCTAAATTCTACGGTTATTTCAATTAACCCGCCGTCCCAATTGGTTGCACTGCAATCAGCATTTAAAGGATCAGTATAATAGAATTTTAATTCAGAAAAATCATCACAACCATCAGAATCAGTGTCATTCGAAAGTGGATTCGTGGAAAATTCAAAAATTTCAGCGCCGTCGATTAATCCGTCGGAGTCAGTATCATTTATAATAGGATTGGTAAAGTAAACAAACACTTCACTTCCATCCCCAAGTAAATCTAAATCCGTATCATTTTTCAATGGATCGGTAAAATAGGTTAATATTTCTGAGCCATCTTCAAGAAAATCTCCATCGGTGTCATTTAGATTTGGATCTGTTTGGAAAAGTTCTATTTCTTGATGATCGAAAAGCAAGTCTTTATCAGAATCTTGATCTTGCAAAACATTCAATATAGTTGAATTTTGGTTAGAAAATCCCTTGTCATCTGTGACTTTCAAAGTAATATTATAAATTCCTGCTGAAAAAGGACCTATTGTAAAATTAATCTGAGAAAGGGAAATATTAGTTTCAGAAAATTTGAGAATATCATTGATTGTGCAAAAATATTGATATGTTGATGAGTTAGTTGTGATATTCCATGATAAGATGATATTTGCCCAGTGATAGATTGAATGTGCAGGTGGTGCTAGGATAATTGGAATAGTCTCGTTTTTTGATTCATCATTATGAAAAATGGGTGAATTAGGTGAATTTTGGAGCCAATAATATGTTGTTCCTCCTATACCAAAAATAAGAAATGTGCTAATAATGACGAATAAAAATTTTTTATTCTTTGATTTAATGGGCATTCTATTTTCACCTTATCTTGAATATATGCTTCAAAATTTGTTGATTGGCTGAGTGGATGAGTTCATGAGTGGATGAGTGGATGATTGATTGTTTTTTCATCTCTAAAAGAACCAAATGAACAAAAAGAACTTTAGGAAATTACTCATTTAATTCAAGATTATATTAGATATATTAACTTTACTTTATATCTACTATTTTTCTATATAATATGCATAAATAGTAATTATATGAATAACAAAGAGAATGTGTTGAATTAATGATTTCTGATAGTAAAAAAATAAATAAAAAAGAATCAGTTAAATGCTTAAATTATATCTCCAAGGAATTAAAATTTGGTTTTGTTTTTGCAGAATTTCTAAAATAATTGCTATTACAACAATCAAAGATAAACAACTTAATACTAACCAATCTTTCCTATTCATTTGCAATTTTCGATAGAAAGTAGGTTTTTTTAAAACACCAAAACCTCGTGTTTCTAAGGCTTCTGCTACATGAAACGCTCTACGAATAGAACCAATAATAAGTGGAATTAACAAAGGAAAGAAATTACGCGCTTGTTGGAATAATCCTCCTTTATTGAATTGATGTCCTCTACTTTTTTGGGCTTCAATTATATTTTCAGTTTCTTGAGCCATAGTTGGAATAAAACGGAAAGCTAAAGAGAGAGTAAAAGCCATATTATAGGGTACATGGATTTGAATCAAACTTTGAGAGAGATCTTCAGGCATAGTCGTTTGAAAAAACACTGCAAAAACCATCATGAAGTTAAAAAAACGTAAAATTAGAATAAAAGCTAAATTTAAACTCTGCATATAGGAATTGATAATAAAAATTAGTAAATAAATTAGCCATAAAGATTGAATTCCCTCAATTAATTTAGTTCCTAAACCTGATATAATCATAATGCTTATAGCAAATATAGTAACCATTAACAATGTGAATAAATCACCAACAACCATTACAAGAGTTCCATACAGAAGAATAATAAGCCCTTTTGTTCGTGGATCTAAACTATGGAAAAAGGTAGTTTTCTTCATAAAGTTAAATGTTTGTGTAATTTTTAGCGACATGATTTGAAAAACCCTTCTAATTGTTCGATTGATAAAATATTAGACGGAAGTTGGGGAAATTCTTGACACAATTGAGCATAAAGTGAAGAGAAGGCAGGAGGTTTAAGATGACATTTTTTTAAAAGATAATGATCTTGAAAAATAATATTTGGATGATCATCTGCAAGAATTTGACCTTGATCGAAAACAATTATTCTGGTTGCAATTTGAATAAGAAATTCAAGATCATGAGAAATTATAATAATTGTTTTATTTTTTAAACGAGCATCAAGAATAATCTCTTGTAATTTTTGCTTTTCTTTCGCATCTTGACCAATTGTAGGTTCATCAAAAATAATAATTTCTGGATTTCGACAAAGAATTGAAGCTAAAGCAACTTTCTTTTTTTGACCTCCTGACAAATTAAATGGTGATGTACTTTTGAATTGGTCGATTTCAAGCAATTTTAAGGTTTCATCAATTCTTTTTTCTCGTTCAGCAGTTGAAAGAGGAAGATTTTTTAAAGAAAATTGAAGTTCAGCTTCTACTGTATTTGAAAAAAGTTGATGATCAGGATTTTGGAAAACTAAACCAATTTTTTGAGTGATTTGGTGTATTTCAAGATCTTTTGTATTTTTTCCATTCAAAAAGACATTTCCAGAAAAATTCGATAGAAGATTGGTTATACATCGTACAAATGTGCTTTTTCCTGCACCATTTTTACCAACAATTCCTACAATTTCACCCTTGAAAAATTGGGTGGAATTACTATTAAGTACAGGTAAATAAATTGAATTAGTTCTATCAAAAGAATTTAAAGTATTTTTTTGTTTCTTTTTGTCTTTTAATTTTTTTATAATACCAGTTAAGAAAAAGCCTTTATCTGATTTTTTTATTGAACCTTCATAAGAGAACGATAAATTTTCAATAGACAAGATGGGTTGCGATTTATCAAGAAAATTCTTTTTTATATTTTGTTTACGTTTTTCAATTTGGTATGGGAATTTATTAATAAAAAATTGATTTTGCTTGTCAATCACTTGGGTTTTCAATAATTTTAATTGGTTTTGGCAGTATTTCCTTAAATATTCGAGCTGATCCGTCTGAGTTATTGGTATTGCGGATAATTCTTGCTGATCTTCTTTTTTATTCTCTTCTTCCTTATTATCAGTATCTTGATGAGAATAAAACCAATGTAAAAGGACTGGAATATCTATTCCTAATCGATACAAGATATCTTGTTTAAGCAGAGTAAATGTTGGTTCTTTAGATTGAAGTTTACCTTCATTAATAACGATGATTTCATCCACCGCGTTTAAAACATATTCTAAACGGTGTTCTGAAATAATAATCGTTTTACCTTCATCTTGTTGTAATTGAACTAATAAATGCATGATATCTGCAGCTGTGAGAGGATCTAAACTGGATAAAGGTTCATCGAGTACAATTATTTCTGGATTTAATGCTAAAATGGAAGCAATTGCCACTCTTTGCTGTTCTCCTCCACTTAATTCATAAGGAGAACGATTGAGTAAATTATCAATTTTAGTTAATTTAATTGCTTTAGTAATTTGTGCTGAAATATGTTGTCTTGAATATCCTAAATTTTCAAGAGCAAATGTTAATTCCCGTTCAACAGACATAGAAAAAAGTTGATTTTCAGGATTTTGAAAAACAGTACCCACATGTTTAGATAAGTGTGCTGGTGAAGAATCTATTGAGTCAATACCTTTGATTTTCACATATCCGAAAAACCTACCATGATAAAAATGAGGGATAAGGCCGTTAATTGCACGAATTAATGTTGTTTTTCCAGATCCCGTGGGACCTGCTAATAAATAGAATTTTTTAGGTTCAATGATTAAATTTATTTTGCTTAATGCTAATTTTTTGACTGTTCTATATATAAACGAAAAATCTTGACATTCTATTGGAATTGAAATTGTTGAGGTCATTGAAGTTACCTACAGTAGAAATTCGCGGAGTAGTTTTAAGAGTTTAGATTCAATAATAGGAAAGAAAACAGCATCGAATTCTTGCTTATTTAGTCGTTTTGTCTGTTTATAAAAAAAGCTTGAGTTTGGTTTAATCGTTTCAAGTGATCCATAAGAACCAGCTGCGCCATCATGTCCCCCTCCTGAACCTTGCCATTGATTTCCAAATTTGGTCATAAACTTTCCAAGGTGAAAATCAAAATTTTGTATAACTTCTTCACGTACTCTTCCAGATATTCGAAAAAATAACTTTTTCCGCTCAAATGCAACAACAAAAGCAATATCCGCTCCCAAATCTAATAATGCTTTGCATGCAGATGCTTCATAACTGCTAACATGACTAATTGCTATTATCAATTTATTTATATAATGTAGATCTGATAATCGCATTGCTGCTTTTAACCGAGCTATTTTTTCAGGACGTGCCATTTTATTGGTTAAAGCTACATTTATTTCAGCAATTTTTATTTCTCTATCTAATAGCATCTTTGCATTTTCAAGAGTTCGTGCATTAGCATAGCGAAAATGACCTGTATCGGTAATAATACCTGCTAACAGAAATTTGGCAATATTGATATCTGGTTCATACTGTAATGTTCGATAAAATTCAATAATAATTTCAGTTGCTGATGAGTAATCAGGTAGAATATGCATGTAATCATAGCAAATTGATGAATTAGGATCAATATGATGATGATCTATAACTACAATATGGTCAATTTCAAGGACTTTTTTGGTAGAATCGACGGAATATGGGGCACAAATCATTTCATAATCAGAAGTGTCAACCATTATCATAAGTTCAATGTGTTGAGGCCACTCTTTTTCAATATAACTTAAAGGAGAATCGAAATTAAAATGCTGAAAAATATTTAAAGCTGTTTTATTTAATTCTGGAAGTATGATATGAATAGGAAAATTTGGATGTTTTTGAGCGATTAATCCTTTTAAACCTAATGCAGATGCTAATGCGTCAGGATCAGCATTTATATGAGCGGTAATAACTGCTGATGATACTTGATTCATTAACGAAAAAAGATTGGAAAGAAAATCTTCGTGTCGAAAAAAATCAGCAAAATAACTCATATAAACACCTTTTTTTTAAATTAAAAAAAGTTTTCTTTATCATGAATATCCTTGTGCTTTGAAGATTTGTTCGATTTTTTTTCGTTTCTCTTCAAATTGTGTTTCAATGCGGTTTTTATTATTTTTTAAGGATTTTATTTTTAGTTCTAAGCTTTCTTTGGCGTTTTTTGTTGATTCAAGCAGTTCTCCTTTAGATTTTTTTATAAAAAGCCCCCCAACGGCTTTATATATAACTGCATCTTCATTTGCCTTTTCCAATTCATTCAAGGCTTGTTCCATGTCTTTGGCTTGGAGTTCCATCGATGTAAGTTGTTGGGTAAATAATTCTAATTGTTTTTGAATTTGCTGAAAACGGAGGATCTCTTGTTGATCTTGGGGAGAGAATTTCATATTTGCGGGGTTTTCCATAAGCTACAGTAATCATTTCCTCAATTTCAAATTTGTGGTTTTAATAAGTTCTAGCAAAAATCTCAATTTAGATTTTTATTATGGTAAGAAATTTCTCCTTTAAATTTTGTCAAAAGTCTTATATTCTCAAATGCTTCAAAATTACATATGGATAATCCACTAAATGGAATTACAATTATCGATTTAACTCGATTATTGCCAGGTCCTTATTGTACAATGATCTTAAGCGAGTTAGGTGCAAGGATCATTAGAATTGAAGATCCAAATTATATGTACAGAGAATTTCCTCCATATTATTTCAATGAGAAAGAAAAAAAATCCATTTTAAATACAATTTTGATGAAAAACAAGCAATCTCTTGCTTTGAATTTAAAAAATCCTTCTTCATTAGAAATTTTTTATAAATTAGTATCAAAAGCAGATGTTATTATTGAGAGCTTTCGACCTGGAAAAACTGTCGATTTAAAGATTGATTATTCTACATTACGAAAAATCAATCCATCCATTATTTATTGTTCTTTGACTGGATATGGTCAATATGGATGTTTAGCGGAAAAACCAGGTCATGATTTGAATTATATGGCATTATCTGGTAATTTATTTCTAAATAATCAAAAAAATTTTAGAAAAGATAATGAAATTCCTTATCCTCTTGTTCCCGGATTTCAAATGGCTGATTTAGGCGGGAGTTTATATTCAGTCATTGGTATTTTATCTGCACTATTTGCCAGAAATAATCATCCTAATCGATTAGGGCAACAAATTGATGTATCAATGTTAGATGCTTGCTTTTCTATGAATCCAGTTGCATTAGCTTATACATTTGCTGGTGTTTCTCAAATGAATAATTTTTTAATTGGTAATCAGCCATTTTATAATATTTATAGGACAAAAGATGGAAGATTCTTATCAGTTGCTGCTATAGAACTTAAATTCTGGGAAAATCTCTGTGATGTTTTGGAATTTCCCGAATATAAATCTAAACAATACGGCACTTTGCAAGAACAACTTAATATGATTGAAAAATTTTCCCAGAAATTTCAATCAAAAACACTAAATGAATGGTTAGAATTATTCAAATCAAAAGAAGCATGTATTACCCCTGTTTTAAGTTTTAAAGAATCAGTTAACCATCCACAAATAATTGAACGTGAAAATATTGAAAAGTTTGAAGATCCTAGGGTTGGAACTATAAATATTCTAAGAATTCCAGTTAGGTTCTCGCATTTTTCTCTTCAATCATTAAAGGAATCTCCAAAAATTGGAGAGAATACTAAAGAAATTTTATTAGAATTTGGTTTCCATGATAAGGATATTGTAAATTTTGAAAAAAAAGGTTGTTTTCGATGAGTACAATGGAACAAATGCAGGAGAAAAAGGGTGCGAATAAGTTTATCAAGATAATATTCTTAACAACACTGAGATTCATTTGTGCGAATAAGTTGAAATAATTTATTTCTTTTTTTTGCTAACTTCTTGTGATTTATATGGTGTATTAATATACATTAAGTAGAATGGTTTCTGTTGAAATTTCTAAAGATGTAGCAGATTATAAAGATAAAATCCGACAAAATTCCCAAATTAAGGATAAATTTGATGTAAATTACCTAAAATTACTACTATTAGAAAAAATATCATATCAAAAAGCAAATCTAGAAAATTCGAAAAAACCTGTTTTAATTCTTGATTTGGATGGCACTATTATTGATAATCAATATCGCCAGTATAAAATTTTTGAAAATATCATCGTTCACCAATATCCTTTTTTGAAATCTTTAAACTTAACATTTGAAGAATATAAAAAAAAGAATCCTTATTCAATTCTTTCAATATTACAACCTTTTATTAATACAAATTCCCAATTTCTTCAAATCAAACAAAGATTTTTGAAAGAATTTTTATCAAATAAATTCTTACATTTCGATCGAGCATATTCTGGAGTAGATAAATTCATCCGATGGTGTATCGACATGAATATTTACTTGATATTTTTGACTGGAAGGATTGAAAAGTTGATGAAAAGTGAAACATTGAAGATTATTGAAAGAGTTTTTCCGTTTTTATCCAAACAAAACTTCACTTTAAAAATGAAAAAATCTTTTGATGAAGAAGATTATATTTTTAAGCAAAACTTCCTATCTACTATCCACCAGGATAATTATTTGAATATTATCGGATTTATTGATAATGAAGCAGATATTTGTAATTTGGCTGGGAAAAAGTTACAAAACTCTTTAATTATCCAATTCAAATCACAACAATCAAATAAATCCTTTTTCTCAGGTTATAAATTATATTCTTGGGAAAATACTTAAAAAGATCATTTTTTTTATTTGAAAAGTTAAGTAAAAATAAGTGAGTGATCATTTTGGCAAAAAAGAAACAAGTAAAAAAAAAAATAACCAAACCGCGTTGGAAGGTTCACATTGTATATAATTCCCGGGAAAGGAATCGAATAATTCAGCCTATTTCTCAGCAAAAACCAAATTCTTTATATTATATGCATTTTGAAGATGGTAATCGCATTGACATTAATTTAAATTATCGAGATGACAATTTATCTGAAATTCGAAGATTACTTCCTGAATGCAAAATCCATGAAATAGGAATAAATTATCTTGATTACTATCAAATTATTGGAAATCTTGCTAAAATAATTAACTTGGAGCAAAAATCTCATCCCAACTGTGATGTCAAATTCAGGATTAACATTGGAACAGGTAGTAAAATGGTTGCTATTGCTAATATTGACGCACATCGATTGTGGGATAATATCGAAATTGTTTACCCTTACAGTGAAGATTATGATCCTACCGCAGATTCAATGCATCGGGGCACAGTAAGAGCTGCAGAACCTCCAAAATTTGAATTTAAACATCCTAATCGTCTGTTGATTCAAGCACTTCAGGTAATATATACTTTACAACAACAACCAAATAAATTTGGCCATAAACTTGAATATGTAGAATTAAGGGATTTATTTAAATATATTTTTGAGGTCTACAAGCTAATTGATGTGAAACCAAATGAGGATTCACGTAAATTCAATACGAGTCAATATATGAGATTAGATAGAAATATTATAAGTAAATTGGAAAAATACTGGGGTTTTATTACAACACAATTGAAAAATAAAAATAAACGCGTATTTCTGACAGAAAAAGGAGAAAAAATGGCTAAAGTTTTTGTGAATTATGATTATGGGATTGATTTATCTCTCATCAAAAGAAATTAATCTATATTTTTTTTAACCAAATTCTTTTATTTTCAGATTTACTTTTTATTAATAGGTACATATATTTTGACACTCTTGGGAAAATGATATGAGTTTTTGTGAAAATATCGTGGGGCAAACGATTCAAATACTACAAAATTATCAATATCAAGTTTTTGAATATCAAGATAATTTTGATCTCTGTTTTGAGATATTAGCAAGACATAATTCTCCTCGTTCTCCTAATCTTTTAATTAAAATTGTTGATAACATTGACAGCATTCGAAATTATTATATTAATGAATTAAAAATTGTTAGCCATCTCATTCAAGCATTACCTCTTTTAATTGCTTCTCGAAATCGGCACTCTTTATTGGAAAACGGTAGTTTATATTTACGAGATGGGTTGGTTTCATTAAATTTTGAGACTTTTTCAAATGTGATCAAAAATCCGCAGATCCCAATTGCAATTGCTAAACAAGGTGGATTATTTTATAATATAGATGGTGATAAACTGGCTAGTTTAAGAGAAGATAAGCAAATTTCTCGAAAAAATCTTGCAGAAAAATTAGGTGTGTCTACAAAAACAATTGCACAGTATGAAAAAAATAAAATGCGGGCTTCTTCTGAACGCGCAAAGAAAATAGAGAAAATTTTAGGCGAAACCATTATTCTTCCATTAGATTTTTATTTATTCTTAAAAGAAACTCTCTCATCAATTAAATTAAACGAGTCTTTACAACGACGAATAACAAAAAAAACCGAAGAGTTTATGAAAGAGATTAATGAAATTGTAGCAGATACTGGCTTCAAAGTTTATTGGACTCGAAGTTCTCCATTTGATCTTTTTATCTATGAAGAGTCAGATGAAAATTTATCAAAAATTCAGTATAAACTCGTCGGTGGAACTCAAATGGAAGAAATCGAAACAGATAAAAATTCTGATCTTAAACGTCGATTTATACCAAATATCTCAATTCATAAAGTTGATGGTGCAATAATATTTAATGAAGAAATTTTTAATGAAAAGAAAGCTCGTAAATATAGAGTACCGTATCTTTTTCCTAAGGAATTACGCGAATTAGAATATCCTGAAAAATTTCATAAAAAAATCAGAAAAAGAGCTCAATATTGATTTATAATTTTCTTTTTAGAAGTGCGAATAAGTTTCTACTTAAAATCCAAAAAATTGATATTAATTAGAGCGTTTTTGTGAAGTATGCGGATTGCGGGATTAGATGAAGCAGGAAGAGGACCTGTAATTGGACCTTTGGTAATTGGATGTGTTGTTTATACTGATAAAACGATTAATAATTTGGAAGAAATCGGCGTTGATGATTCAAAATCCTTAACTCCGCGAAAAAGGGAAATTATGGCTGAGAAAATAAAAAAGACGTGTGATTATTTTAAAATATTTATCCTTACTCCCGAGAGAATAAATGAACTTCATTATTCAAATCATTTAACTTTAAATCAGATGGAAGAAAAATATTTTGCCGAACTTCTTAATTCTGCAAATCCCTCGCCAGATATGATATATTTAGACGCTTGCGATATAATCGAAGATCGATTTGGGAGAACAATTCAATCCATGTTGCAATTTAAACCAAAAAAAATGGTATCAAAACATAAAGGTGATTCTATTTATAAAATAGTGGGTGCAGCTTCCATTCTTGCTAAAACTATTCGAGATCATGAAATTGAAAGATATAAAAAGAAATATGGTGATATTGGCTCAGGATATCCAAGTGATCCTAAAACGCAGAAATTTCTTTATCAATACTATAAAAAATATCAAAAATTTCCCCCAATTGTTCGAACATGGTGGAAAACTGCTGAAAATATCAAAAAACGGGTAAAAAATGAGAAAATGCAAAGAAAAATTACTGAATATTCATAGTATTATCTTTAGGATGTTCTAAATATCTTCCAAATAAAACTATGTGGTCATTTTGGAATTTTTCAATTGATACATTATCCATAATTTGCATTCCTGCAGCTTCTAGCTTTTTTATTTCCTTTTCAAAAATCTCATTAGGATTAGCAGTAGTATCAATGCTTCTCGATTTAATTGCATAAATAAATTTTCCTTCTTTTGGTTTTAAGTAACGATATATATTTTTAATGAGAATTTCTGTTTGATTTGGTTGTGCCACATCTTGAAATATTACATCGATTCTATCATAGATATAAGGAGCGTATTCATAAGGATGATTTGCATCTGCTAAGATTGGAATTACATTCGGGCGATCTGCACAATTTTGAACCAATTCACGTAATGAGCGCGCTGAGAATTCGACAGCATATATGATTCCATTTGTTATAATATCAGAACAATGACTAACTGTGGTTCCACTTGATGCTCCCAGATATAATAAACGACTATTACGATCTAAGAATATTTTTCGGGCATTTGCTCTTATACTTGCTCCCAATTTAGATCGATAGGGATTCCATTCTCTGAATTGCATTCCATTCTCTTCAATTAATTTTTCACCATAAATCGTTCGATTTGTATCTAAATTAACTGTATATAATCGAAAATTTTCATTTGGCCCGCTGATAAAAACCCCATCAAATTTAGGATGTCGACGGATTCTACCCATTAATTATACCTCCTTTTTGCTTTATCGTATGATTTTTGTCTTGATTTTTGTCTTGATTTTTGATATTGGTTTTTGTTCTTTCTTCCTTTTTTATGAAAACTCTGCTTACTTCGTGAGGGGACTCTCTTTGGATGTGATTCTTTTTTCTTTTTTGGTGGTCGTGGAAATTGTTTTTGAATAAGCTTGATTTTTTTATCAATTTGCTCTTTAATATATTCTCCAATAAATTCTCCATGATAATAGTCTACTTTCGCTAAGATACTTATCTTTCCTGAGACCATTCGTGCAATTTTTCCCCTTAAATATGATTTTTCTGTGCGAATTTTATTCCATTGAAATAAAATTCCGTATTTTGGGGTTTTTCCACCTGATCGCATAGCTTTAAACAATGCTTTTTCTGCTCCTAGCATTTGTAAGGTACTGGAAGATATATGTGCTAAATGTTCTAAACTTCCAGCAGATGCAATCATTTTTCCAGTAATTTGAGAACCCAAAACTGCTTTTAAATTAGGTGCAATTTCATCTAAAGTATCTGAAATATATTGTTCAAGTTGCTTTCTGTATTCGCTAACATCAATTATTCTTTTTGCCAATTGTTGGATAGGGTAAAAATCAGATTCAACAAGATTTCCTCCCATTGAACGTTTTGCTTTCAAAACTAATTCTTCAATTTGAGCATCAGAAGTAGAAAATACAGATTTTAATTTTTCTGAAGTGCATTGATTTCTCGAACCAATATTGTTAATGAAAAGAGCAAACTTGTGATTATCATCAATGAGCTTATCTGTTAATTCGGGAAAATGCAATCCATACCATTCACGTAACCTATTTGAGAGGAAATTTACTGTTTTATCTAATTCAATAATGGTATCTACAGCTTGTTTTACTAAAAAATCTTTTTGAGTGGCTGTTTGAGAAATTTGATTTCGAATTATAAATTCAGATAAAACCTTGACACGTTCTCTTAACTTATTTGAAGCAGTTGGCAAACGATAGAGGCTGAAAATTGGTCTTAAATTTTCATATAAATTCCTAAATCGTTCGTCATCTGTGATAATTTCACATTGAAATTGTTGAGTTTGATCGATACTTTTTTTTAAAACTGGATGTTCAGTAATTATAGTAGAAACTCCCTTTTCTTGTAATTCATTTAAATATTTCTGGAATTGATCAGGAATTGAGCCAGATGATAGCAGTTTATATGAATTTGATAAATCTACAATTGGTAAATCATGCAATCCAATTGCAATTGGATCGTTTTGCTCATTAAATGTAACAAAACCATAAATTGTAGGAATTAAATAGGCTTTCATATCGTTCTATTATAAGTAAACGATCGGGGCAAAAAATTTTTCTGGTTTTCAACACCTTTTTTCATATGGCTAATTGGAGTGCAAAATCAAAAGTTCTTATCTCATTTCCAAGCAAATTATGGTTACATCGAACAAAGAACTATCCTTTTCTTCAATTTGCCATAAAGGCTTTTGTTCCTATTAGCCATGATCCATTTATAGGCAATTCTCTAATCTCAATACAAGGAACTAATCCTGAAAGCTTTATTTCAGAGCTTGATAACCATTCTTCGTTAATTTCTTACTCAATCATGGAAAAAAAGAAGAATATGATAATACTTAATACCCACACGAAGGATCCATTTCTTTTACGAGCAATTGTAAAAAATATGATTTTAGTTAATCTTCCTGTTTTAGTTAGTAATGGAATAGCAGAATTTAATATTAGTAGTTCTCGGCGAAATATCGACAATTTTATTAAAGATTTAGAGTTGCACGGGTTGAAAGTTGAATTAAAAAGGTTAGGTAATTATTCTGAGAATTTAATTGAACAAATTCTCACTCCGCGCCAATTTGAAATCTATTTACTTGTAAAAGATAAGGGTTATTATGATACACCTCGCCAGATCACACTTTCTGAACTTGCTAATGAATTAAATCTTGCAAAATCTTCTCTTTCAAGCATGCTTCAACGAATCCATAGTAAATTACTTGGAAATTGATAAGAACTTAATTCGACTTGATCAGTAACCCAACCTTTATAGTACGTTTTGTATTTTCTTACTATGATATGAATAATTCTTTATCATGTCAGATAGCTGGGATATTATTTCCTAATCCAATTATTTTGGCATCTGGTATTCTTGGTGTAACTCCGGGGTCTATGTTACGCTTAGCACACGCTGGAATTGGTGGAATTACCACAAAAACAGTAGGAGCTCGTGTCAGACATGGATACAGCAATCCAAGTATTATTGAAATTGGTGAAGGAACATTTCTAAATTCTGTTGGATTGGCAAATCCTGGAATCGATCAAATGGAGATAGAAATTAAGGAGTATAAACAGCAATCTTCTATTCCTCTTATTGTGAGTGTGTTTGGAGATGGACCTGAAGGTTATGCAGAAATTGCAAGGCGCGCAGAAAAAGCTGGCGCAGATGCTATTGAAATTAATATATCTTGTCCCCATGCTGAAGTGGCTTCAATCGCGTTATCAGAAGAATTGACAATAGAGTTTACTAAAGCGGTGAAACGGGCTGTTTCCATTCCAGTATTTGCTAAGTTGACTCCTAATATTGCGGATATTGTTCCTATTGCAAAAGCAACAGAAAAAGCGGGTGCTGATGCAATTGTTGCAATAAATACATTACGAGGTTTAGCTTTGGATTATAAGACAGGTCGACCGCTTCTTTCTCATGGAATTGGAGGGCTTTCTGGAAAAGCAATCAAATCAGTAGGTGTGCGGGTAATTTATGAACTTTATCCACATATTTCAATACCTTTAATTGGAGTTGGTGGTATTTTTACTTGGCAAGATGTCTTAGAGTATATATATGCAGGAGCGAGTACAATTCAGATTGGTTCTGCCTTCTTTCAAGGAGATGAAATTATATCAGAAATAATAGATGGTCTTCTTGAGTTCTTAAGAGAAAACCAAATAGAAAATTTAAACCAAATTCGGGGAAAAGCACATGAATATAGTTCTGAACTGGAGGTGAAGCCAAAAGAATGCCCATAAAACCCAATTTAGACTACCGTCTCAATAAACCTTTTTCAACTCCCATATTAGAAATAATTGATGAATCGTCTTCTGTAAAAACTTTTAAAATTAAATATAATCCAATTCAAGAGTCAATATCTTATATTCCAGGTCAATTTGTTATGGTTTGGGTTCCTGGAATTGATGAAATTCCCATGTCGATCTCAAAATATTTCGATAATGGAATGATCTCAATTTCTGTAGCCAAAGTCGGGGAAGCCACAGAAAAATTATTTGAATTGAAAGTGGGAGATATTATTGGTATTCGTGGGCCGTATGGAAACGGATATTCGGTTCGTCCAGGTACTGCTGTTATTATAGGCGGTGGTATTGGAATGGCTTCAGTATTACCATTAATTTACCATGTTAAAAATTTAGTTGGTAATTTAAATGAAAATGAAATTAAAATAGATCAAGTAATCTGTATTGAAGGTGCAAAAACTGAAAAAGACCTTATATATTTGAAGGAATTAACCGATATGTTTTCAGATTCATCTGATTTTTATGTCTGTACAGATGATGGCTCTTATGGTTTTCAAGGGTTTACAACTGAAAAATTGGTCGAGATCTTAAATCAAATGAGTAACCAAAATCAGATTGATTCAAATGTTTCTTCTATCACAATTTATGCTTGCGGACCTGAAATAATGCTTAAAAAAATTGTAGAAATTGGCATGCAATATGATTTTGATGTGCAGGTAAGCCTTGAGCGGATGATGAGATGTGGCTTTGGTATTTGTGGGTTGTGTGCTTTAGATCCTACTGGATTGCTCGTCTGTCGAGATGGTCCTGTGTTTACTGCCAATCAACTTAAGTATTGTAGTGATTTCGGTAAAATTCACCGTGATTTTTCAGGAAAACCTTATAATATCTAAATATAAAAACTAAAGTATGTAAATTTGTGATTCCAATGCCTTCAAAGAATGGGAAAACCCCGGAAACTTTTGCAAATGGCCAAAACGTGTGGAAAAATACCCAGATTTCCCGCGACTATTTAAAAGGAAGTCGAGCTGCCATTCCTTTCGCAACGGAAGAAATCGAGATTATACAAAATATTATTAGATATGCTTCGATTTCTGTGAATTCAATATTGGATATTGGTTGTGGAGATGGAATCTTGGGATGTGCTCTCTGGGAAGAATATCCAAATGCAGAAGTAACTTTTTCAGATATTTCAGAAATAATGTTGAATGCAACAAAAAAGAATATTCAAAAATTAAAAATAAAAAATGCCTTATCTCACTCCCATTTTCATATACATGATATGCAAGATGCTAATTGGGTTGATGATTTAAAACAATTCGCTCCATTTGATATCATAATTTCTGGTTTTGCAATACACCATCTTACTCATCGAAGAAAAAAAGAAATTTACGGTGAAATTTATGATTTATTATCACATAATGGTTTTTTTCTCAATCTGGAAAGAGTAGAATCTGCTTCTTCTCTTGGTGTGATTCTAAATAATGAAAACTACATTGAAAATTTGTACATGTATCATAAGCGTTCTAATCCTAACATTTCTCGGGATGAAGTTGCAGAAAAATACTATTATCGCCCTTTAAAACAATCAAACATATTGGCTCCAGTAGAACTTCAAACTCAGTGGTTACGAGAGCTTGGATATATTGATGTTGATATTTTCTTCAAAATTTATGAAATCGCAATTTTTGGCGGCCGTAAACGGTTTTCTTAGCCTTCATATATTATCGAAAAAAACAAATTCCATGCTTTTTTTTTATTATATATACCTTTTTGGATGGAAACTTGATCACAAATGAATTCTTCTACTTCTCCTGAAGTTAAAGAGGATAAAACCTTTAAAACAGCTCGGGATATTATAAAATTTCTATTGGCACACCCAAATACTTCAAAAAAGCAGCTAACGGCGGTGAAGTGCAAAATTGGGAAAAAGTATGGATTTCCCTCAGTAATCCGTAATTCACAAATCTTGGATCATGCCAGTGAGGATGAACAAATTAAATTACGCCATATTCTTCGCCGTAGGTTGACTCGAACGTTATCTGGCGTTTCGATTGTTGCAGTAATGACAGCTCCTAATCCTGCAGGAGCATATAGTTGTCCTGGAGCGTGTATTTTCTGTCCTGGTTCTGATTCTCAACCAAATCAAAAGGTGGCTCAATCCTATACTGGGAGGGAGCCTGCTGCAATGAGATCTGCAATGTATCATTATGATTCATATTTGCAGACACTTCATCGGTTGATCGATTTGCAGCAAATTGGTCATCAAGTGGATAAAATTGAACTGATAATAATGGGGGGAACTTTTCTATATGCCCCAATTGAATATCAAAATGATTTTATGCATGGATGTTTTGATGCCATTTTAAATTTCTGTAAACCTAATTATAATGATCATAAAAGAACTTCAAATTTATCCATAGCAAAACGTTTATTGGAAACTGCTGAAACCAGACTAATTGGTATTACCTTCGAAACACGCCCTGATTATTGTTTTGAAGAACATATAGATCGTTTGCTCGAATTGGGAATTACACGGATAGAAATCGGAGTTCAAACCACAAGACAAGAAATTTTGGATTTTGTTCATCGTAACCATACTGTAGAAGATAGTATTCGGGCAATTCAAGTTGCAAAGGATAGTGGAATTAAAGTTAATTGTCATTTAATGCCGAATTTACCGCTAAGTTCTCCTGAAATTGATTTTCAAGTATTTCAAGAAATTTTTAACAATCCAGATTACCGCCCTGATATGCTCAAAATTTATCCAACCTTAGTTGTTGGTGGTACTGAATTATATAAATTATATCAACAAGGAAAATATACCCCCTATCCGCAAGATAAGGTGATTGAATTGATTGCAAAAGTAAAGGATTCAATTCCTCGTTATATTCGGATTCAACGAATTCAAAGAGATATTCCTATGGATTTGATTATTGATGGAGTGAAAAACAGCAATCTTCGACAAATTGTGAATAATTACATGAAAAAACATGATATGCGCTGTAAGTGTATCAGATGTCGGGAAGAAGGTTTTCAAGCACTCTCTAAAGGAACAATGAATCATCCAGTTAATTTTGAAGATATTAAATTCTTTCATGATATATATGAAGCATCTGCTGGAATGGAACACTTTCTATCTTATGAAAATTCCGATCAAACGATTTTAATAGGGTATCTACGTTTAAGATTTCCTTCGGATCGTGCCCACCGCCCTGAAATTACTGAATCAAAAACTGCCATTGTACGAGAAATTCGAGTCGTTGGAGAAATTGTTCGTCATGGTTCAGCACCTCAAAAAAGTCAAATTCAACATAGAGGTTATGGTAAAAAGTTGATGAATAAAGCAGAAAATATTGCAATTGAAAACGGTTTTAATAGAATTTTAGTAATTGCTGGTATAGGTGTGCGTGAATACTTCTATAATTTAGGTTATTCTCCATATGGTCCATATGTCGTAAAAAATTTAGATAAATGAAAAAAAAATTTACTCCTTATGATTTTTTAACATGAACAGGATTATGCTTAAGAATGAATGTAAAACCTAATGTTCGAAATGCTTCATCAACTATATCTTTATTTAAGGCACAAGTTTCAATATATTTTATATGATATTTTTCTGCTAATGCTTGACCTTGCTCCGCTGAAATTTTCCGTTCATTTACTAAATCTATCTTATTTCCTATAAGAATTAGAGTAATGTCTGGCACTGCAGAGGTTGCTTCTTTATACCATTCTTTAACATTTTCGAATGTTTCGGGTCGTGTGACATCAAATACTAAGAAACCCGCGCGTGCGCCTGTATAATATGAATTTCTAACTGGTCTAAAAATTTCCTGCCCGCCCATGTCAAAAATACTAAAATCTACGTTGATTTCCCACATCGGAAAATTCATATGTTTAGTCATAATATTAACACCAATTGTAGATTTATAATCATCGTTTAATTTTTCATTTACAAAATTTTCAACTAATGTTGTTTTTCCCACGCTTGTATCTCCACCTAAAATTACTTTCATTGAAAATCTGCCTTTTTCTAAGTGGATCACATGATGGGCTGAATCTTCAGGATTTTCAGAAGATTGGATATTGAACTCTGGTATTACCATACTTACTTCTTTTCCAAGATTAATCCGAGCAACTTTTTCTGCTGAAAGGAAAATATATGGAAAAACTTCAACTACATTTGCTTTTAATGGGCACAGAAAAACAAGTAGGGCTTCAGGCCCTGCTTCAGAATATATAATTCGACCATATTGTGTCGAAAAAGTGTATACTCCAACTTTACGGGATTCAAAATTGACTGATTCTTGAACCATTTTTGCATCCATTAATTCTTCAAGCTTTTCTTTCAAATTTTCATCCATATTTGATTGAAATAAGTATGTAATTTTTTCATGAGTAGGACTTAGTATTAAAACTCCATATAATTTATCAGAAAGTGTTTTAAGTATGGAGTTGATAAGTAGATTTAATCGGAAAACATTTACCATGTGATTTTTCACCATATAATTTCGTTTATCACTCAAATTACCTTAGAAAAAAATAATCATTATTAACATTAATATATTCACTTTTCATTTAATTAGTGAATTTGTTTTTCGAAATTTTCCAATTTTAAATAGCTACATAGAGTAAAGGAAATATGGATCAAAAAGAATTTTCTTTAACTGCATTAGTTAATCAACTGAACGAATGTTTAGAGCTGCAAAATGTTCGTCAATGGCGAATTTTATCGAAGTTAGTAACAAAATATTATATTTCAAAAATATTTGAACGCCAGCATTCTAGTAAGGATTAATCATTCTTTAAATCAAGAATTGTTAAGAAATCGAGATTTAGACTACAATATAATAATTTTTTTATTTTTGTAATTCTTCAAATATTTTTTAAAAGTTCAAGTAATTTCGGTAGTGGTTTTTCTTGTTTTACGAAATATGGTGTTTTAAATTCATCTTTTTTATGCTTTGAAGAGACTACTGCAATAGAATGTGCACCTAACCGATTTGCAGTTTCGATATCTGACGGATGATCTCCAACAATGCATATTTCTGAAGCGTTCAAACCGAAATATTTGAGGAAAGATGATGCATGTGCAGGGTCTGGTTTGATTTTTGAAGTACGGTCCCGTCCAATTATTACGTTTGGATCTGGAAAATACTGATAAATACCTGCCTGCTGTAATGAAATCATGGCATTTTTGCTGGTGTTTAAAGTTATAATTCCTAATTTTAAATTAGATTGGGTTAAATATTCAAGAACCTTATCCATATCTGGAATAATTTCTGCTTTTTGAGCCGCGATGAATTCTTCTTTTGCAATAAGTTGATCAACCATTTTTCGAATTTCCAAAACCTTTTCCTTTGAATAATGCTTTTTTTGAATAAAATAACTGGATGCTTCATTAAGCATTTTCAAAACAAATGATTCTGTGCTTAGAATATTTTTAGGATAACCTTGTTCCTCTAGAATTTGGATTGTTTGTAATCTACATTTTTGGTAATTAATTTGAAAATGTATCAAAGTTCCATCCAGATCGAATAAGACGCCTTTTAACGCCATTTGAGTGAACCAATATTTTATAATAGATAAATAATTGGAAAAGAATAAGAAATTTGAATTGAAACTATTTAATTGCTAAGGTTCAATGCTTTTTTGAAATCTTTATCATTTTTTCACTTATTCACCAAAGCGTTATAAAGTTCGATATCTAATTATTATTGATTTGATCTGAATCATGCCTGTTAAATATCCCGTTCCATCTGATCGACCATTTTTTCACAGCAAATATTGGCCTATAGGTGTTCCTCATCAACTTGATATTGATTTTACTATCACTCTACCTGTTATGTTAGAACGTTCTGTAAAGAAATGGCCAGATGATCCTGTGATTTGGTTTTTAGATACATTTGTTTCTTATTCTCAGCTTAAAAATTACGTTGATTCCTTGAAAAAAGCTCTATATACGATTGGGGTACGAAAAGGAGAGGTTATTTCTTTGCTTTTACCTAACTGCATACAATATGTTGTAAGTTATTATGCTATAACTTCATTAGGTGCTATTGTTTCTGGAATCAATCCTACCTATTTTCCATTAGAAGTTCTTCATCAACTTCAGTTGACAGAATCTCATAAAATAATAGTATTAGATTCTCTATTTGACGAAAAAATACAACCATTCAGCTCTAAATGGAAATTTGATTGGATAATTAAAACAAATATTGTTGACTTCGCTAAAGGAATGTCTAAAATTAAGAAAACTATCGGTAAATGGTTGAAAAAAATTCCAACTGGAAAAGTTAATCATCCCAAGGTTTATTCATTCGTTAATTTGATGAAAAAATCTTCAAAATTCTCAGAAGTTCCTTCAATTTTAATTGATGCTTCTGAAGATGTTGCCTCATTAATTATGACAGGTGGAACAACTGGAATCCCAAAAGCTGCAGAATTGACTCATGAAAATGTTGTCAGTAATGCAAAACAAGCGGGAATTTTCATTACACAGCATTCAGATCCATCAGGTAATATACATTTAGGGCACCATTCAGGATTAATCGGAGTTATTCCGTTGTTTCATAGTTATGCTCATACTATCGTGATGAACGCAGTTATAAGCGTGGGTGCTTGGATGATTCTTTTTCCAATTCCACCTCCTGTAAAAGAACTTGTAAAAACACTTCATCGCTTGCCAAATCTTAATTATTTCGGTTATGCAGGTGTTGAATTACTTTTTCAGCGAATAATTGACTTACCTGAAGAATTTTTAAGAAAATTTCCTTTGGATAATCTATTAAAGATAAATTTATCGGGAGCAGGGCCCTTGCATTCATATGTTAGAAAACCCTTTGAAGCAAAAACAGGTACATTAATTACAGAAACATATGGATTAACCGAAGCATCACCGGGAGTAAGTATTAACAATATTTATGGTCCTCGCGATATAGGAACAATTGGAACCCCTCTTCCTGGCACTGATTGGGAAATATTTCCTATTAACAATTTTGAGCAAGGACCAATAAAAGAAATTGGACCTGACTATTTTGGCGAAATATGTATTTCTGGACCACAAATTATGAAAGGGTATTTTCGCAATCCTTCCCAAACTGCTGAAACAATTAAAATTTGGGATAAAAGGCGCTGGTTGTTAACAGGAGATATTGGGTATATGGATGTAGAAGGTAGAATTATTATTTTAGATCGAAAGAAACAGTTGATCAAGGTTGCAGGTCACTCAGTATTTCCGTCTGAAATCGAAAATTTAATTGGTAAACATCCAGGTATATTAGAAGTGGCAGTTACAGGAGTCCCAGATAAAAAGACAGGAGAAGCGATTAAAGCATGGATTGTGCAAAAACAAGATTACCCTTTTGAATTATCTGCAGAATTGTTAAAAAAATGGTGTAAAAAGAACATAACTTCTTGGAAAGTTCCTAAATATTTTGAATTCATCTCAAATTTACCCAAGAATGCAATTGGCAAGATTCTCCGCCGTAAATTATCTTCTGAGTGAAGAAAGAAAGATTAAGATTCTTTTTCATTTTTCTTTGTAAATTCATGAAAAATTTTGAAAAAAGCTTTTTTAACCATTACAATGAATCTTTTCTTCACCAATTCAAATTTGGGTAAATTTTTTGAAATTTATGCCCAGATTGAAAATTTTGGAAGAATTCAACAAAAATGTGATTATTCAATGACACAACTTAATAATGTCTATATTGTGGATTATATTCGCACTCCTTTTTCACGATCTCGACCAAAAAGTCGGGAACGAAGTGCATTCAGCGAAATTCGTGCAGATCAACTAGTGGGATATACTCTTCGGAATATGTTTGAAAAACGTATGAAAGATAAACTAGCTCCTGAAGATGTTTCAGAATTTGGTTATGGTTGCTCTTTTCCAGTTGGAACAAATTGGCCATATGCTGCACGCAATGCTTGGTTTTCAGGAAATATGCCTCCAAGTGTGCCCTCCCTCTTCTTTGATCGTGCTTGTGGTTCAGCTATGTCTGCTATGCATCACGGTATTCTCTCAATTCAAACTGGAGATAATGATATCTTTGTAGCTTCAGGAGCTGAACATATGTTTATGGAACCTATGGATCCAACGCTTCAGAAAAACATGGTTGCGCCAAAACATTTAATTATCAAAAGTGAAGGAAATTTCTGGTATCGGGATGATATTGATATCATGACTGGCATGAGCATGGTTCAAACTGCTCAAAAATTATTTGAATATGAATGTGATCATATTTCAATTGAAGATATGGCTAAATTTGGAGTAACCAGTCATAATTGGGCTGAAAAAGCACTAGATGAAGGTTATTTCAAAGGTGAAATCGTACCTGTTTTAGGACACAAAGAAGGGAATTTGGAAGAAGAATGGCTTGTTGATCACGATTTAGCAATTCGAAGAGGTGCCACCATTGAAAAGACTCTTTCATTACCTGCAGTAAGTACTCCTGGTTATATGGGAGGATATAAACATAAACGATTCAAACGTAAAGAGTACAAGGAACGTTTTGGTACCAAGAGTGGTGTTATTACTCCAGGAAATTCTTCTCCCTTAAATGCTGGTGCAGCAACTATGATGCTTGCTTCAGAAGAGGCAGTGAAAAAGTATGGATTGGAACCTATTGCTCGTATTGTTTCCATGGGGTGGGCAGGTGTAGATCCTTCAGTAATGGGTCGTGGACCAGTTCCTGCCACAGAAATTGCTTTGAAAAAGGCTGGTCTAAAAGCAGAAGATATTGATTATTGGGAAATTAATGAAGCATTTGCAGTAGTTGTGTTAAATGCTATGCATCACTTCAATATTCCAAGAGAAAAAGTAAATGTAAAAGGTGGTGCAATTGCAATTGGTCATCCTCTGGGCGCAAGCGGAGTAAGACTTCCTGGAACATTAGCGCGTATTCTTAGAGAAAAGAAAGCAAAATATGGTGTTGCTACTTTGTGTTGTGGTAGTGGACAAGGGGTTACCACCATAATTGAAAATCCTGATGCTTAATAGAAATAGGAATACTATTTCGGTTGAATTCACCCTTTTCTTTAAAACATTTTTTTTTTAATAAAACATAGAATTCTAGAAAAACAAAAAATGCGATAAGAAGGATGATACTAAAACGTACGACTAAAAAATAGTAAAATAACAATTAAGTATTCAATTTTAAATGTTTTTTTAGGAGTTGTGATGAATATGGGAAAATTTGATGGAAAAATCGCCTTAATTGGTGGAAATCTGGGAAAACTAAAAAAAGATAAATTTAAGATTGGATTGGGTGGTGTAATTGCCAAACAACTCCAAGATGAAGGAGCACAAGTTTGTTTAGTTGACCTTGATTTTGCGGTAACTCAAGCTTGTGTCTCTAGTTTAGGTGGTTCCGCAAAAGCTTATAATTGTGATCTATTAAAAGATCGCACATATGAAACCGAAGAATATGTTGATGAACGAGGTAAAACGAAAACACGGGTTATTTGGAAAGATAATCCCGCATTAACCATGGTTAATCAAATTGTTGAAGAATTTGGAAAACTCGATATTCTAATTACAAACTTTGATAAATTTGAACGCGTACGCTTAGATGCCAGCGACAATACATTATTTGATGAGCTACGTGATAAAAACATCACACCTACTTTCCACCTGCTTGCAGCTGTTCGAGAACAATTTTCAACTCAAACTAAAACTTTAGGAACTTATGCAAAGGTAGTTATGTTAACCTGTATGGTCGGGAAAGCGGGTATGAGTTTGGGAGCTCTGTATTCAGGATTTAAAGCAGCAATTATAGGATTGACGAAAAGTATGGCTCGTGAATTCGGGCGTTTTGCAAATGTAAATGCTGTTGCATTTGGACCCCTTGCAGAGAAAAAAATGCAAGGTCCAAAAGAAAAAACCAAAGGTGGTTTTATGGTTACTCAAACAGATATGTCAAAACAACCAATTACTTTTGAAAAAGTGGCCCCATTAGTGTGTTTCTTAGCTTCTGATGATGCAATTGCAATTTCTGGTCAAATAATTAGTGTTGATGGGGGATTATGGTTGAAATTGGAGCAGTAGGGGGAAATCAAAATGAAAGAATTACTTAAAGATAAAGTTGCAATTATTACTGGTTCTGGACGGGGTATTGGCAAAGGTATTGCGACCTTTTTTGTAGAACAAGGTGCAAAAGTTGTTATTAATGATATCGATCCTACTCCGTGCAATGAAACTGCTGAAGAATTACGTGATATGGGTGGCGATGTATTAGCATGCCCATGTGATGTCACAAATAAAGAACAAGTAGAAAAAATGGTTGCTGATACCATTGCAAAGTTCGGAAAAATCGATATATTGGTAAACAATGCTGGTACCTCTCGGGATGCCTTAATTCACAAAATGGATGACAAACTATTGCGATTCATCATTGATGTAAATTTAAAGGGTACACATGTTTGTACTCAAGCAGTAATGCCTGAATTTATTAAAGAAGAGCGTAATGATGAATTTAAGAAAATAATTAATTTTGCTTCTACAACAGGTGTTTCAGGAAATATCGGACAAGCAAACTATGCTATTGCTAAAGGGGGTATCATCGGCTATACCAAAGCTGTTGCCCGTGAATTTGCCCGATATCGCGTTTGTGTAAATGCTGTTGCACCAGGCTTCATTGAAACACGAATGACTCAAGAAAAGAAGCCTGGAATGAAATTGGGGCTTCCACCAGCCATTCGAAGTATTGCAATTAATGCCATTCCATTTTCACGGAATAAAATAGGTGGACGGCCTATTGATATTGCCAGAATTGTTGCATTTTACAGTTCTGAACTTTCAAATTGGGTTACTGGTCAATTGATATTAGGTGACGGTGGCGCGTTTATATAGAAATGTGTAAAAATTCTATTATTGATCATTTGATAACTCGATAACCCAAATTTTTTTCACTTTATTTTCATTATATTGAATATTATTATGGGATTAATTTTGAAATTCCGTTCAAATCAACAAGATCAATGGAATATCTTCTATCGGCATATTTTTGATGTTTTTCAAGAAGGAAAGATGATTGCTTTTCCATGGGGGAAAGCAGGATATGGTTTAGCTGGAGACCCAAGTAATCCAAGTATTTTACAGATATATTGGGATTTATATGGCGTAAATTTCGTTGAAAATGTAATATTTATCGGAGATTCAATCAAAACCTTGTCTCAATGGGGATTATTAAGCGATCTTGCCACTAAAGTTGCCGAATTATATTGGCCAGGAGATCTCGTGATGCATGTCCCCTTTATCCATTTAGAAGAAAATCCTTTGCAAGAACAAATTTTCTCTGCTAATCCAGAATTAGAAACAAGTCTTTTACAGCGATCGGTCTATCTTTTAGTTCCACGTCATCCTGTTGCTCAAAATTTCTTTTCTTATCTAGTTGATCATGGATATCCTCCTCTATTAATGGGGAATTTTGCCGCTATTTCATCCAATTTCAATGCGCAAGATGCGGTTACTGTGATGAATGAATTCGGTAATGAGTACTTAGGAGTTGTTGCTGATGCAGGTCGTTTGCAGAAAAGTAAAAAAGTGTATCCTGCCACTCAAGTGGCGATATTCGATGAAAATTCCCTCCAAATTGAGATAGAAGGGTTGATCTCTGAAGCTAATATATATGATTCCTTTTCTAATTTAAATATGGAAAAAGATGAATTCTAATTTGAGATGAACAGAATAATGCAAAAATTCAATTTATTAGTTTCAACTGCTCGTGAATTTGAGGAACAAGCCAAAACCGAACTATGGTTCAATTTAATGTCGCTTGGCGATCCTAATCCTATTATTTACAAATCCAATTTTCAAGGTCTAATTTTAGGATATACAAATCTTCCCCCTCGACGTTTAATTTATTATCTGCGTGATGTGATTACTTCTAAGGATGTGAATTATATTCAATTCATTCAAAAAATTTATCCAATCGACCTTGTTACGGCAACAGAATTACCCGTAATTAAAGAAGCGGTCTTAGAATTAATCGCAGAATCTCAAATTTGTCATGTTCCTACATCAAAATTTCGTATTACCGTTAGAAAACGTAATTCGCCTTTACGACCTGAAGATATTATTAATTCTATCGCACCTCTTATTTCTAATCCCGTTGATTTGAAAAATTTTGATTGGAACTTGCAATTTGAGATCCTAGGCAAACAAACTGGTATTGCAATACTCTCAAAAGACGACATCTTTAAGCCAATCAGTGAGCGAAGAGATCTTTTATATGAAAATGATAGTACATGGATGGATGAAATGTAATCTGCGATTTTTTAACTTTTTGTTTGTTTTTTTTCTGAATTTTAGGATACTAAATTAAACTTCAATTAAAATCAAATTTATTGTTGTTTTTTTAAATTATAATTTTTAAAGAATGAGTGGCCCCGCACAGAAGCGGATCAAACTGATCCGTAAAAGTAGATACCTCCGAAGGAGGTGAAATCAAGTCCGACCTATATAGCCGGACATCCAAAAAGACAAAATAAATTCCGTGCGGCAGCCTTAGTTGTATATTTTTTTTCTACTTAATTTTGGAGACTTTTAATTATGATAAATCAAAGTCTAAATTAACTAAGGTAAATTCATCTAATAAAATTTTGGCGAAAGAAGAATTAGTTCTAGAGTATCATAAATTTTTCCTTTAAATAAAAATGCAGAAAAATTCAAATAAAATATAGGTAAATTAAATTTATATTTACGGAACAACAGCACTATATGCCAATAATTTGATTGAGTGCGAATAAGTTTGAATAAAGAAGAGATGTAAGAATAATGGAAAAAAAAAATAATAATACTAATCGATTACGTGTTGGTATTCTCACAGGTGGTGGTGATTGTCCAGGATTAAATGCAGTAATTTATGGTGCATTATTACGAGCTGCTGAGAACTCTTCAAAACAAGTTGAAGTTGTGGGGATTATTAAGGGTTGGAAAGTGTTCAACTATCCAAAATCTGAATTAACTCAAGATTTGGTTGATCACTATACACAAGTGCTCGATATTGGAGAATTGGATGATCTTCATACTAAGGGTGGAACGATGTTGTATACTTCGCGTACAAATCCTTTTAAGGCAGTTGCGAAGCTTAAAGATCCTCAAGAACGAGAACATTTAACAAAAGAAATCGGGGAAGATTTGGCTTCTAAATTCCAAGATTTAAATATAGATGCGTTAATTGCAGTTGGTGGCGATGATACTTGTGGAGTGGCTGCAGCAATGTATAAATATGGTGGGGCGCATATTGTAGCTTGTCCTAAGACAATCGATAATGATTTAGCGGGAACTGATTTTACTTTTGGCTTTTTCAGTGGTGCCCAATTAGCGAGTAATACTCTAGATAACCTTACTACCACTGCACATTCTCATCAAAGAATTTTTGTAGTAGAAGTAATGGGTCGCGATGCAGGTTGGTTAACACTATATTCTGGTCTTTCAAGTGGAGCGGATATTATTTTATTACCTGAATTGCCTTTTGATTTTGAACATGATGTTGTTGATGTATTGAAAAAAAGAGCGAATGCAGGATATAAATTTCATATTATTGCATGTTCTGAAGGTGCTTATCCTAATCCCAAATCATTGGAGCGCGATTTTACTACAATAAGTCAGAAAGATATTGAAGCATTACCAAAAGATAGTTTTGGGAACCCAATTTTATCAAAATTGAATATGGCTAAAAAAATTGAAAAAGAATTACAGAAACGCGAGGATATTAAACAATATTTCAATGAAAGACATGCCCATTATGAAATTCGATCAGTAGTTTTAGGACATACAATGAGATCAGGCACTCCGAATGTCTATGATCGGGTTTTAGGTTTACGCTATGGATATCATGCTATGGATTATGTAATACAGGGACAATTTGGAAAAATGACTTCGTTACAAGGAACTAAAATAGAAGCAGTAGATATTGTAGAAGGATCTAAGAAACGCTTGATTCCTCTTGATTCAGATTTATTAAAAATTAAAGAAGCTATGATTTCTGTGAAACACAAAAGCAAAGAAAAACTGTTCAAGTAAAATTATTTAAGTAAAATAGTAGTATACTCTTTATTTTCTTTTTTTACTAATTGTACTAATTGTATATATCCAATAAAAAGAAAAAGTAGAAAAAATTTGGTTATTTTTTTGCTATTTTCAAGTGATTTAATCGTTTACGTTTGTATTTAAGAGTTTCTTGAATTTAGGTTTTAGTAGAAGTACTATGATCGCTACACCAAAAGTTCCTCCAAAAATACCCAAGTAATATCCAGGAATTGAAGAGGTTGCAGAACTTGGTATTTCAGGATGTTCCAAAGCCCAAAGATTATATTGTATCATATCAATATATGTTGATATAGTTGTCTCGTTGGTTGTTTTCATACCTAAGAGAGGGATTCCCCAAACAATACTAGAATTCATATCTCGTGCTAGTTGAAGAACAAGAGAATTGTCAAGATTTGTTTGACTGACAATAGTCGTACAATTTTCTGATTTCATAATGTCTTTAATGGCTTGAATATGTTGAGGACTTGGTTCAACATCGTGCTGTTCTTCGATAACTGCAATTCTCTGTATTCCTAAAAGTTCATATAGGTACATAAAGGAAGGATGATGAACAACTACCTTTAAACCAGAGTATTTGTCCTTTTCCTCACTAATTTGAGTAAGCAGGTTATCTAGTTTATCGTTGTAGGTATTGTATTGTTGTGTCAAAAGTGTTTTATCTTCAGAATTTAATAATTCATTAAATCCAAGATAGATATTATAGACCATCTCTTTTGCGATTTCTGGAGACATCCATACGTGTGGATTTTCTGTATTTAAAAGGGGGTCTATAATTGCCATACTTTCATTCATAACTGAAACAACACGTAATTTCGGGTTGTCTTCAAATACAGTTTCCTTATAATTATTCCACCAAGGTTCTAAATCAGAGCGTCCCATCAGAAGAAGAACATCTGCTTCCATTAATGCATTTATTTCAGACTGTACTGGTTCATATGTATGTGGATCCTCCGTTCCTTCAACAAGAACTGCTGTGATGTCAATCAAATTTCCTCCAACTTGGTTGGCAAAGTCTTGTAATAATTCTACTGATGCAACTACTTTGATTTGGGATGAAGATTGTGCATTTACAGGCAATGGGGTTACAAATAGAATAACTAAAGGAAATAAGACAAAATAAGCATTTTTTTTCTTAATCATAATGGATTTCCTCCTGAAATGTTAACTTATATACAATAAGATTTCAGAAGATTTTAAATTTTACGATGAATCGTAAATGTTTTTAAGAATCGAAAATTTATAATTAATAAATGTACCTTGATAACTAAGGAGAACGTCAAAAATGAGTGGGATTCTTGAATTTTTTCAAAATTTAGAATATGCATATCTGCAAAGAGCTTTGTTTTCTACTATTATCGTAGGTATTGTCTGTGGATTAATTGGAGTGTTTATAATATTAAAGGGAATGAGCTTTTTAGGGGCTGGAATTGCACATAGTTGTTTTGCAGGAGGTGCTTTAGCTATTTTATTAGGGATAGATCCATTTTTCACTATTTTCCTCTTTGGTGAAGCTACTGCAATGTTAATTGGATACATAAACGAGCGGGATTCTTCATCAAAAAATGATACTGCAGTAGGAATCATGTTCAGTTTATCTATGGCTTTAGCCATTTTATTCGTAGGGCTGAATAAAGAATATAGTACCAATATTCAAGCTCTTCTTTTTGGAAATGCTTTGTTAATTACTGCAGAAAATTTCATCCGGCTAATTATTATTTCGCTTTTTGTCATTATTTTATTCTTTCTTTTAAAAAAGGAGTTATTATTTATAATTTTCGATGAAACAATGGCTAAAATATCTGGAATTCCTGTAAAAATTCTAAATTACTTATTAGTAGGAATGATTGCAGCAATTATAACAATATCTTTACGAGCAATTGGGGCTATTCTTGTATTTGCCATGATAGTAACTCCAGCAGCTGCAGCTTATCAATGGACATATAAGGTCAACCTCATGTTGTTTCTTAGTGCATTATTTGGATCAATTTCATCTTTCTTTGGAATGATGTTTAGTTATCTTTTCGATCTACCAACGGGTTCCACAATTGTATTGATTGTTACTTTTATTTTTGGAATATCATTTATTTTTTCTCCAAAGCGTCGTATTCCAACCTTTATTACAGCTAAAGATCAATTAGAACACAAGAAAGAATGTCGATATTGTCGTGATTTGAATAACATCGAAGATTGTCCTTACTGCCAAGATGGTGATTTTGATTCTATCAAGTATAAAACTGCTAAAGTGGTTTCGAATTTAAATCCTTTGCAAGGAGGGGAAAAATAATAATGAATACTTCTGAAAGTGCAAAGAACGAACAAGTTAATAATCCTGATAATTCCATTCTTAGTTATTCTCGCGATTCTGTAAAAAATAGTTTAGATTCGCGAATTACACTTAGTTCACATATTTCACAAAATTCACAAAATTCTCATGCGATTGAATTTTCCAATGTTAACATTGGATATTCTGGGCATTTGGTTCTTCAAAATTTGAATTTCATTATCAAAGAAGGAGAATATGTTGGCATTATTGGACCCAATGGTTCTGGGAAAACAACACTATTAAAAACACTTCTTAATCTATTAAAACCCATCGCAGGAACAATTTCAATTTATGGAAAACCGATCGATAATAAAATACGTAATTCAATTGGCTATGTGCCGCAATCAAGTCCAATTCCAAGGGAATTTCCCCTTTCTGTAAAACAAGCAGTTTTAATGGGCAGGTATGGGCAAATAGGTTTGTTTCACAGACCAAAAAAAATCGATCATGAAATGGTTCATAATGCTTTACTTCAAGTTCATTTACATGAATTTGCCAACAGGCCGATTGGACATTTATCTGGAGGAGAACAACAGAAAATATTAATAGCTCGGGCTCTCGCTAGAAATCCTAAAATTTTACTATTAGATGAACCAACAAGTGCCCTTGATTTTGAAATGACAAGATCAGTTTTTAGTTTAGTTGATGAATTACATAAGAAATATGGTTTAACAATTCTGATGGTTCATCATAATGTTAATTTGATTCGAAAACACTGTGATCGCTTATTTGTTTTAGACCAAATGATTCGTTTTGATGGGAATCCGACAGATCCACGAGTAGACAAAGCTATTTCTATAGCTTATAATCTTTTTGAGCCAGAATGAGGGTTGAGGAAAAATGTTAGATGGAACACTTTTAAAAGAAAAAGAAAATCAAGTCTTAGATTTTCTTTTTTATTGGGGAAGACCAATCAGAAGCGGTGATATCGCTAAAGAATTAAATATCCCGCATTCTACATTAAATTCTGTTTTGAAACGATTATCAAAAGAATCTTTAATTATTTGGGAAAAATATGGATTAGTTAATCTGACTTCAGAAGGAATGGAAGCTGCAAGTCATCTTTCTAATCATCATTTTGTTATCGAATTCTTTTTAAAAGATACGTTAAATTTATCCGATGAAGAAGCCCATCTCCAAGCAATTCATCTTGCAGGACGAGTAAAATGTTCATTAATTGATGCAATTTGTGATAAATACAATTTTCCGAAAACTTCAATAAATTTTAATCTCTGTAAAAGCCGGTACTATCCACAACATGAAAATAAATTTTAGGGGTATCTATTTATATTCTTATTATTAAATAGTTACTAACACGAAATTTTATTTCTAAGGAGTGTACAATTATGTCGAATAATGAAACAAATTCTAATGGACCTGAAAGAAGTTCTACGGGAAGTTCAAATTCTGCAAATGAGCCTTTTGCACCTCCCGAAAACAAAAAAATGTCTCAAAAGAAGGATAAAGATAACCTTACTCCTTCAGAGCGCGAAGAACTAATTCAATCAATTATTGTAAAAACAATTTTATGGATGACCATCATTGGAATTTTCATTACAGCAATAGGATTGGTCTGGGCAATTGGAGATCTTTTTTCTACGGATAAATTCAACCAGTTTTTACTATTATCTCTTCAAACTCAATTATTTATTATTGGATTAGTATTGTTAGGGATTCTTTTCTTAGTATTATTTTTAGTAGTTTTCTATAAACGTGGAAGCCGAAATCTTCAAAAGTCATTATTTAAACCAGTTAAACCGTCTACCTCATCTAAAGATGAAGCGTATGAAATCGCAAAATATATTGCAGCTGGAACGTTAATTGCAGTGTTTCTGATTTTTACAGGGTTGATCATTGCTTTGATTGAATTTCTTTTTGGGAAATTTACGCCTAACAGTATTCCTGAATTTCTTACAGAACTAACAGGTGGTTCAATCACCTTAATTATTGGCTTAATAATTCTGCTCTTTGATGGATTAGTCTATTCAATGGTGTTTATTTGGCAAAATGGTCATAATTGGGTTATTGAGAGTATATTAACCTATAATGAGCGGGTCGAATCAACTTATGAGTTTACATCAAAACAACAACTAACTGGTAAAATAATTTTTGGTTTGATTGTGTTTGAGCTAATTGGTGTTGTATTTGGTGTTGTTTGGGCAATAATTGAATCAATAACTGGTGATTGGGGTAGTCAATTTCGTGAATATCCTATAGGTGTTCAAATCTCTTTTTATGGAATTTTCGCAGCATTATTCTTTGGAACAATGGTTTTTTCAATGTTCTTTTACAAACGCGGAAACAACCTAATTATGATTTCACTTTTTGTTCAATATCATCCAAAAGAGATCGAAAAGGAAAATACTTCAGCAAAAATAATCACAATTGGAATACTGCTCGCCATAAGTTTGATCACGATTGGTTTGATTATTTGGTTAGTATCTCTTATAGTTAATGTAACATCTGGCGGTGGAGAAGGGAATATATTTACTATATTAGCTGGTTTAAGTAGTGGTTTGGCTTTATTGGCTTATAGCGGCTTAATTGGTGTCTTTACTATTTTGGGATTGCTCTTTTCTTATTTCTTACATAATGGTTATTTCTTCACCCTTGAAAAAATCCTATTATTAGAAGAAAAAATAGATTCAGGTATAGATGAAGGAATTTCAAAATCAAAAGAGAAGAAGAAGAAAAAGAAGGAAAAAAAAAAGAAAAATAAAGGAAAGGAAAAATAATCTTCTTTCCTTTTGTAATTTTACTATTTCTTTTTTATTTTTTGAATTAAGATTAATTTCATTTTCTTTGACGGGATATCAGAAAATGTTTTCAATTAAAATCTCATTTCTTTAACAAAGTTTATCCAAAATCATTCCGTGAATTTTTAATATTCTGGTTTTTTCTAATTTTTTCTATATCTCATATTTTATGGATTTTTAACCAAAATAATTAAATGGATTGTATCGCTTTCTTCCTTACCACCTCTCTTCGTGGCACTCTTAGGAAGGGATACAAATATGCCTGAACCACGAAAAACCCCACTGTATGATATACACGTTAAACTTGGGGGTAGAATTGTAAATTTTGAAGATTGGCTAATGCCGGTCCAGTTCGAAGGAGTTATTGTTGAACATAATTGGACACGTCAGCATGCTGGTATTTTCGATATTTCACACATGACAGAATTTATGGTTGAAGGTCCCGACACAATTCCACTTTTGAAAACTCTCTTGACAAATAGTATAGGAATAGGAGATTTTAAAGCACAATACAATCATATGTGTTATCCCAATGGGGGAGTTGTAGATGATCTCTATATTTATCGAGAAAATGCAGAGAAAGTGAGAATTATTGCCAATGCACAACCATTTGAAACAGAAGGGAAAGATTTTAATTGGATAAAAAACCACATTGGAGATTTTGATGTTACTATTAGTGATCTCTCCCTAGAACGCGCTCGTTTTGCATTTCAGGGGCCTGAAACCATGAAATTATTAAATCCGATTACAACAGACGACATTACTACAGTTAAGCGGTTTAATTGGATTTATACTGAAGTAAAAACCACCAAAGGAAATATCCCTATATTTCTTTCTCGAACAGGATATACTGGAGAAGATGATTTTTCACCAGAATTAGGTTCTTTTGAAATCAGCTGTGATAAAAAATATGCTGAAATTATTTTCCAAACCTTTTTGGATACTGGTGCAAAACCAATTGGCTTGGGCGCAAGGGACTCATTAAGATTAGAATGCTGTTTTGCACTTTATGGCCATGAAATTAATGCGGGTATTACCCCAATTGAAGCAAATCTTTCTTGGGTTGTTAAAGAAAAAGAAGATTTTCAGTTTATTGGACAAGATGTAATTTTAAAACAGAAACAAGAAGGAACTTCCAGGATAAGTGTAGGTTTAAATCTTGTCAAAAAAGGAATTCTTCGACATGGATATAAGGTATTTAAAGATGGAAAAGAAATTGGTTATATTACATCTGGTACCTTTGCTCCAACAGTTGGAAAATCTGTTGGGCTTGCATTAATTGAGAGTGAATTTAAGGAAATTGGACAAGAATTAGATGTTCAAATACGAAACAAGTTTAAAAAGGCAGTTGTTGTAAAAACACCATTTTATTCTAGAGGAAGAAAAATTTAATATATTTTAAAAACAACTTGCGATCAACAATCATTAAAAAGTAATCATGTATTACCCCAATTATCATCCTTGATCTTTGGGAGACTTTTTTTTTCATAAAAATAAATGGTGAATCGTTATGGAATTTCCAACAGATTTAAAATATGCCGAAACTCATGAGTGGGTTAAAGTGGAAGGTGATATTGCCATTGTTGGTATTACTGACCATGCTCAAGATCAACTCGGAGAAATTGTTTTTGCCGAATTACCAGAAGTAGGCGATACCTTTGAGAAAGGCGAAGAAATGTGTAGTGTAGAAAGTTCTAAAGCTGTAGGTGAAGCACTTGCCCCCGTTTCAGGTGAAATTGTTGAGATCAACGAAGCCTTAGAAGATGAACCTGAAAAAATAAATGCTGATCCTTACGGAGAAGGATTTTTGGTAAAGATCAAGATGTCTGATCCGAGCGAGTTGGATTCTCTTTTGGATGCAGATGGGTATAAAGCCACTCTTGGATAAATAGACTTCGTGATTTTTTTGGCATTATATATTGTTACCTTTTTTTTATTTCTTTCATTTTCGTTTTTTCCTATTCCAATTATTTATAATAATTAAAGAGGCAAAACAATGGATTACGTTCCTCATGACAATAAAGAAATTGCAGAAATGTTAACTGCAATAGGTGTGGATTCGTTAAATGATTTATATCAAGATATTCCAAAGAATTTAATATTAGATCATTTGAATTTAGCTAATGGAATTTCTGAACCAGATTTGTTGAAAGAACTCACAAAATTATCTGAAAAGAATAAACAATATTCAACTGCGTTTATCGGTGCAGGTTCATATTTTCACTACATTCCTTCCCTTGTCGATTTTGTGATAAGTAGAAGCCAATTTTTTACAGCATATACTCCATATCAAGCAGAAGCAAGCCAAGGATTTTTACAAGCCATTTTTGAATACCAATCAGCAATTGCGCGCTTAACAGAATTAGATGTAACCAATGCTTCAATGTATGATGGTGCTTCAGCATTAGCAGAAGCTGCGATTATGGCTGCATTTTTAACAAGAAAAAAGAAAATTCTTCTCATTAAAGGAATTCATCCTGAATACGTGGAGACGGTAAAAACATATTGTTGGGGAAGGAATTTTGAAGTTGAAGAAATCAACTTAGATCAATTAGAAGAAAAAGTAAATTCTGAAATTGGTGGTGTTTGTTTTCAAAGTCCAAATTTTTTTGGTGAAATTGAAAATGCAAACGAAATCGTAACTAAAATTAAAAACTTGAATAAGAAAACTTTGGTTATTCAATGCATGACTGATCCAACATGTTTAGGTGTGTTAGTTCCCCCAGGAAAAACTGGTGTGGATATTTTTGTCGCGGAAGGTCAAAGTTTTGGCTTACCTCCATCATTTGGTGGACCTGGACTTGGAATATTTGCAACTCATGATAAATATACTCGAAAGATGCCTGGACGCTTAATTGGATTAACAAAAGAACTTAATGGAGATAAAGAAGGTTTTGTTCTAACATTACAAGCGCGAGAACAACATATAAGACGTGAAAAAGCAACCTCGAATATTTGTTCTAACCAGTCTCTTTGCATGCTTTCTGCATTGGTTTATTTGGTCAGTATGGGAAAAACTGGTTTGAAACAAATTGCTATGCAAAATATCCAAAAATCTTATTATCTTAAAACTAAATTAGCAGAAATCTCTGGATATCAAATTCTATCTAATAAACCTACATATAATGAATTTGTAGTAAAGTGCCCGAATTATCAAAAATTAAAAGGTTTATGCAAAGCTAATGATATTCTCCCTCCCTTAGATTTAACTAAATATTATCCAGAGATGAAGAATAGCGCTTTATTTTGCGTAACTGAGCAAAATTCTAAGAAAGATATTGAATTATTTTTACAATTAGCAAAGGAGGCGGCTCAAGCCGATTAGGTGATATCAAATGAAAAATAATATTGAATTAATATTTGAGAAAGGATTCTCTGAATTTCCTTGTAATTTTGTGCCTTCTATGGATATTCCAGGAATTCAAATCGATCAAATTTTACCCAAAGAATTTATTCGTGAAAAGATAAATATTCCAGATACTCCCGAATTTGTAATTGTGCGACATTTCATGAATTTAAGTGAGAAAAATCATTCTCTCGATCGTAGCATTTATCCATTAGGTTCATGTACTATGAAGTATAATCCCCGAATTAATGAAGTTTTGTGCCGATTACCTGGATTTACTCAAATTCATCCCTTACAAGATGAAAATGAAGGTTCTTTAGAATTAATGCATGAATTAGGGATGCAGTTATGCGAAATATGTGGGATGGATGCTTTCACTTTGATCCCTTCGGCTGGAGCACAGGGAGAATTAGCCGGAATCTTGATAATGAAAAAATATTTTGAAAATCAAGGAATTAAGAAGGATAAAATCATTGTACCTGATTCTGCTCATGGAACTAATCCTGCAAGCTCAGCTATGGCTGGTTTTTCTATTATAGAATTAAAATCTGATGAAAATGGTGAAATTCCTCTAGATCAATTAGAATTTGCTATGCAAGAAGGTGATGTCGCTGGCTTAATGCTGACAAATCCTAATACATTAGGCATTTTCGATAGGAATATTACTAAAATCACCGAAATTGTCCACAAATATGGCGGATTATGTTATTATGATGGTGCAAACTTAAATCCAATAATGGGAATGACCCGTCCAGGTGATATGGGATTTGATATTATCCATGTAAATTTACATAAAACATTTTCTACTCCACATGGTGGAGGTGGCCCTGGAGCAGGACCTGTGGGTGTTAAAAAACATTTAATTTCCCATCTTCCTTGCCCTCAGATAATTAAAGAAGAAGAGCACTTTGTTTGTATTGATGAATCTGAGAATTCAATAGGAAGAATTCGAAGTTTTTGGGGAAATTTTGGTGTTTTAGTCCGTGCATACAGTTATATTAAAGCATTAGGAGCTGATGGATTAAAACGGGCTGCAAATATGTCTGTTCTAAATGCAAATTACATTCGTTCGCAACTACAACCAGAATACGATGTTCCTTATAATTCCCAAGGTCGGTTTAATATGCATGAATTTGTTGTTGATGCCCATCTACCTAATGAAGTAACTGCTGAAGATGTGGCGAAATCTTTGTTAGATCATAATTTATATGCACCTACTATCTATTTTCCATTAATTGTACACCAAGCTATGATGATCGAACCTACAGAGACTGAGTCAAAAAGAGAATTGGATAGATTTATTCAAGCGATGAAAGATATTTATCAACAAGCCAGAAAAGATCCTTCTATATTAAAGACTGCCCCACATAACACTCCTGTTGGGCGGTTAGATAATACTCTCGCAGCACGAAAACCAATTCTAAAAGAATAATCTCTATCTTTCTAAGATTATGATCATTTTTTACTGATCATTTTTTTCATGAGATTTCACGGTAATCTTTCTCCATAGAATAGTCCTGAAACCCCTAAAATCCCTTCTATTTTCTCCATTTTCTTCAACCAATTCTGGCTAATCGCTTGTTTCCTTTTATTGT
>NZ_JBPLBG010000041.1:0-32442 GCF_054039255.1 Candidatus Harpocratesius sp. | reverse complement strand
AATTTACTAAAAGTTTAATAAAACATGCCCCCTAACTTTTTTGTTGTAAGTGGTATTCATCGATAAATTTTTAATTATTTTTGAGAAAATATTTTTGTCGGATCATTAACTTGTAAACTTAAGATTTGTAAAAAATTATAAATTTAAGAATTCTGGATCATAAAATTCTAATTCAGGCGAATACAACTGTCCTCTTTGAAAATAGAGAACCATATTCCGTATATCCTCTTTTTCTTTAACAACATCAGCGACACCTTGTATATGATAGAGATCTCTAAAACGAATCATTCGTTCAAATCCTTTAGTACCAATATAAATTACTCCAAAATTAGCAACCCGCCCAGCTGCCATTTGAAAAATAGAAACATCAGTAATTTTTCCCATTATAACATCTCTAATACTTATATCAAGAAATTTTTTCATCATAATAATCCTTCGATCAGTAACTGCAAATTCAAAGCCTTTTGCATGATATTTACTAAAAATGATTATTAAAATTATTCCAGAAAGAAGGATGATACCTATCCATTGAAAAAAAGAAGAGCCCAATGCCAGTATTATCCTTAAATCTCGCATATTTAGAATAAAATAAAAAGGAATTGCTAACCAAGCCATTATTCCTTTAATCAAAGAACTGGAACGCTTTTTTTCGTAAATTTTGAATAAATGCTCCTTCTTTGTAACCTTTAATTCATCAGGATGTTTAATTATAGGATTTTTCAGAGGCAAACTTAATAATGGAGGAGGAGAAGCGTGTTTTTCTGTGTATACATGCATTATTTGTCGAATCATCCTTTTAATTCTAAAGGGATATTTAATTTTCATAAAACCTTGATTATTCATCATTCCTTTCGTACCTGCAGCACTTCCTCTGATATAAGGTCCTTCATTAGAAGCCGTGATGAGAAGTACATTCCCTGACCGAAAAAGACGCAGAAAAAAAGGTTGATGAACAACAACATCAACAATATTAGAATATTCAACAATTCTCGTCCACCTTTGGAGAAAAGTATAACCAACAATAATACGTCTATCAGTAATGATATACCTATATGATTTTGACTGAATGAACTTCATTACAATTGGAATTCCATAAATTAATAAAAAAATAACAATTATAATTAAGAGTATCACCAGTTCAAATGAATCTAATTCGAAAAGCTTGCTTTTTAGCTTAAAAAATCCGAATAATAGTAAAGCAATAGTTATAATTAAAGGAATTGCATTGAAGACAACAACGATAAACCAATTTTGATAATTTAAATAGAACAATTTTTCACCTGGTTCGAATTTTATTTCATTACGAAAGGTTTCATTGGAAAAAAAATTCTTTTCTGCTTTTGGATTTCGTAGGTCGCTATTTTCACGCATAATGTTATCAAATAGTCGATTTTTTTCTGCAATATTCAAATGTTGTTGGCTCATTGAAATGAAGGATCACCTATTTATTATTGAAATAATCTTCACTAGTTATTGAATCAACTGCTGAAGAAGAATTTTCATCTGAATTTTTATTTTTCTTGTTAGGATGAAATTTTTCAAGAAGAAATTCTTGAATTCGTTGAATCTGAGAAATAACAACAACTCGAATTCTAAAAACATCTTGAATTCCTTCAATGGAATACATCCCCATTCTCATTGTTCCCATTTCAATTCCTGCGGTTACAGGCATAAGATTGCCAAAATTAAAATATCGCCCAAAAATGGATTGATGCAACACCAAATCAGTTATTCTTTTATATTCAATTTCTCGATATAAAATTCCTAGAAATTTCCTGATTAAAATGATTCGTTTGGTTGTTATAATATAAATATGACCATTAGTAAATGGAACTCCAACAGAAAGAGAAATAGAATAATAAATACTCCAAAGAAGCAACAACCAATTGGCAATATCAATTACTATCGAGGATTTTTCAATCCACTTATATAAAATTAAATAACGAAGAATTAAGAATATTAAAATAAATATAAGACCCCTAATAAAGCGAGGAATATAATAAGATGCAGTATTTCGTTGTAATACTTCTAATATCTGCTCATTTTCATCGAGGTTATAATATTTTTTGCATTGTTCCAATAAATCATATTGTTTTGGAGATAAATTCTTACTCATTATTGATTCTTCAATATCCATTAAAATCACATTTTATTTTAATTTTAAAAAAAAATTTTACTTTCTACATAATAAAAATATCAATTTTGCACCTTTTTTTCAATTTCACATAGAGATAAGGTTAATTTCCGAGGACACTCCTTAATTTTCTTAACAATCTTTAAAATTTTTATTTTCTCACCTGATTTTATTACAATACTTTGTGGAGCACAATAATTAATATAAGCACAGTCTTCATTATCACATCCTATTGGATTAAAAGATGTAATAGATCCTTCATAAATATCCTTATTATACATGGTAATTTTTAATTTAGGCTCTTTAAGTTGAACTAAAACCATTTCTTCAGTATGTAAACTCTGAGGACAATGAAATTGCTTTTTTTTTACATCTATAATTTCATACAACGTGTGTGGCTTTAAATTTGCTTGACATGTGGAATAGTATACACAATTTTTTGGACAACTTGCATGTACTCCTTCAAAGAAAAAAATAAAACCTTTTTTTGCAAATGATTTTCCTACAAACGTCATAACAGTCATATAGTCTCTACAGTAGAATAAAAATTAGTAGTTCTTCAAACTTTGCCTTTAGCTTAAAGGGAGAAAATTTTATAGTTTCAATTCTTATTCAATCATAGAGAATTAATATAAAATTAAATATGGAAAGTTCAAAAATGAGCCCATTACCCGCAAACTTGAATATTAAGCAGCAGATTCTGGAGATAACACCAAATTCTGATCATGATTTTCAAATAAACGAGAAAAATATTGAAACTAAATTGAAAACGGGCACAACTACAGTAGGTTTAATAATTAAAAATGGGGTTATTCTTGCTACTGATAATCGTGCCACCATGGGAATTTTTGTTGCCAGTAAAAGAGCAAAAAAACTTCATCAAATTCAACCACACATTTATATGACCATAGCAGGCGGTGTCGCTGATGCAATCTATTTAATTGATCTTCTAAAAGCCGAAACTGAAATATATAGATTAAGAAATAAAAAAGAGA
This sequence comes from Candidatus Harpocratesius sp., assembly GCF_054039255.1. Taxonomy (NCBI): domain Archaea; kingdom Promethearchaeati; phylum Promethearchaeota; class Promethearchaeia; order Promethearchaeales; family Promethearchaeaceae; genus Candidatus Harpocratesius; species Candidatus Harpocratesius sp. Next base: position 29,313 of record NZ_JBPLBG010000041.1, on the reverse strand, counting down.
TTTCAGTACATGCAGCAGCTAAGTTATTGCAAAATATTCTATATAATAAAAAAGGTTTTTATCAAGTGGGGCATATTATCGGAGGAGTAACTCCAGGAGAAAATCCTAAATTATATAATGTTGAAGGATACGGTTCAAAATTGGAAGAAAAATACACTTCCGTAGGATCAGGGAGTGTTTTTGCATTAGGTGTTTTAGAAACAGAATGGAAAGAAGATTTAACTGTTAACCAAGGTATTCATTTAGCTGTAAAAGCTGTAAGAAGCGCAATAATTCGAGATATTGCATCTGGAAATGGCATAGATGTTGTTGTGATATCAAAGAACAAGCCAGTTATTGAAAAACGTTATGAAATCAACGATAAAAGCTTAATATCTAATAAATTCAAACCATAATTGTAAACAAATGTCTTTTTTATTAAGGAATACCATATTTAACTGCGAATAAGTTTTTTTAATCTTTACTAAATAACTTAGATTAATCAATCTATTAGCATTTTTGTTTTATTTGCAAAGATAGTGATTTCCTAATGGTATTTCGAATAATAATTGACTTATCACATTATGAACGAATTCGATCTCTTCCTGATTCTCTTTTCAATCATGAAGATTATCTGTTCTCCTTTATCAATACTGGCGAACGAATTACTGATTTAGAAAGACTTCAAAAACACGATTTACTTTTATTAGGAGATCCTAAACCTAAATACCAAGAAGAATTACTCTTTATTCCTGATGAACTTAGAACTTTGAAAAAATATGTAAAAAAAGGGGGAAAAATACTATTAACTTCAAGTAATAGGGGAGATTTTAATTTACCTGGAGCAATGGGATCTTTACGGGTCCTTTACAAACTCACAGGTGTTGAAAAATTCAATTATTCATTAGCATTCGCGGTTAATCGCAATGATCATTTCACAAAAAAGAGTATTTTGCGAATTCCATTTTCATCTTCTTCACTTCCTTTTAAAGGAGATAAAAACAGCTTTCTTAGTTTTGGCAGCTCAACCTATTTATCTCTTCATTCGGATTATGAACCTATTATTCTTTTAAAATCTCCGATTTCAACTTGGATTCATGATTATAATTCAAAGAAGAAATACTGTATTGGTTCGCAGCCTTTGTTAGTTTACCGTAGATTTTTTAATGGTTTAGTAGTCACTTCTTCAAGTTCATCATTTTTGACCAAAAGCATTGAAGATGGATTAAGTATTGGTGCAAACAGAATTTTTCTTCAAAGACTTATTAAATGGATGCTTTCTCAGTAAAATCAAAAAATCAAAATAAGTGTAGTAAAATCAACATAATTTTAAAAAAAAAAGTAAAGAAAAAGAAAATAAGAGTAAATTAAATTAAACATTCAAACTAGCTTCAAACTGATTATGAATTATTTGAATATCAGCATCCAATGCATCAGCATCTTCATCAGTAAGCATTGCTTCTTCATCTTTATAAGGATCTTCTTCCAACCGCTTTATCCAATCATATATTTTTTGTGAATTGTTGCTGTTCTCATCAGAAATACGAGTTAAACGAGAATAAGTGTCTTCCAATTTTAATCGAGCACTGGATGCTTTATAGCGAAGCAAACAAATATTGGAGATTTCCATCAAATTACGTGTAATAGCCATAACATCCAATGTTTTTGAGCGTTCTTCACTTTTAATTTTACGCATTAAATTTACTTCGACAAATAATAATTCAATCATTTTTGCTAATAAACCAGTTAATTGCCCTGCTTCATTACACCAAACTCGAAGTTCAAGAGTATTAGTCTTTCCATTCATATAGACTCGGATAATCACTCTCCCTCCTGTTACTTTCGCTTCACTACTAAACCAAGCTTCAGCTTCAAAGACACCTCCTTCGTCATTTTCATAAGAAGCAACGTTAGTAACATCAAATTGAGCAACTGCTCTATGAGCTGCACTATAAGCCATAGCTGCAGGTAAATCTGCAATTAAAAAGGCACGCGCATCGCTGGGAAGAGATTGAATTGCTTTTTGACAGTCTTCGATTGTATCTAAACTGCGAATAAGGAGAGGACATTTAATCTGAACATCTTTTGGTTTGATGAATATTGTGTGAAATTTACCCATCGCATCTTTATAGATTACAGTTCCTCCAATTGTAGAAATACCACATTCAGCGGGTTCGAGGTAGAAATCAACTCCGTGAGTATTTCCAGGATCAATAACATTGATTGTAATTAATTCTTGTGCTCGTCGATAAGAACTGGGAACATCCAATATTACTTTTATATCATGAATCGCCATATTGGTTTTATTACGAACTACTACTTTAAAATGCAGTTGTCCTCCAACAAAATCATATTGTCGAACAACCTCAACTTCTCCAATTGGCTGGGCAACACCAGGACTTGAAACGCCTTGGCTCCTATTATCAGAAACATGTGAACTAAAAGCAGTAACTGGTTGTTTTCCGTCAGCAACAAACAAACGCTGAGTCATATCAATATATCCATTAATCGATCCTTTTGAGATCAAAGTTGCGAGTCCCTCTTCAACTCTTTGTTCCGTAATAGCCAGTTTCAAAGCGAGATCTCTAATAGAAATTTTCCGATATGCCCGAGCAATAGCTTTAATCTTTTCACTTAATTTTTCTTCAGTAAGAAATTCATGATTTTGAGTAAAAATACCCCTTACTACACCTTTTTGGATTAATTTGAAAAGAGATTTTCTAGCAAGCTCAGGTGCAATTTTTAAATGCCCTGCTAAAGAAGTAATAAGAAATAACCCATTTTTAATACAGTAATTTTCAATTTCATTTTCTAATTCGGTTTCTGAAATCGTTTCTTTTCCACCATCAGCAAAAAATGCTGTGATAATCTTGTTTCGCATCATGTTCATTATATAATTCTTAACATTTCCCTCAGGAATTTCGACACGTCGAGCAAAATCATAATGTACAATTTTTCCTTGATTATTTAATTCTTGCAGTATTAATTCTATTAACCCTTGTTCTATATAATAACGATTTTTAGTATGAGTAAATGTTCCACGTAGTTTGTGCTTCCTAATCATTTCAATAATGATCTTTATCACAGTATCTCGAGAACATGAAAGATTAGTTTGAATCTGCTGAAGATCTAAAAATCCTTGAGATTGTAATTGCATTACTAATTGAGCTTCCATTTGTTCTGAAAGATTGATGAAAACTTTCTTTTTTTTGTCCAATAAACCACGTACATTCCCAGAAGATAAACGTTCGGTGATAATGCGTTCAATTTCTTGATGGTTAAGTCCGTATCGCATTTGAAGTAGGTGAAATGGAGTTTCAGTACTATTTTGTAAATCTTGCTCAAAACAATTCAAACAAAATTCAAATCCAGTACGATGACGAAGTCGCTCATTACATTTATCTGCACGGGTAGAAAGCCCATATTTTTCTGCCTCCCTTTCAATATAACGTTCTGAATTTCCTAAAATGATAGGTGAATTTGTACGTGAATTCCAAGAACATTTAGTACATTGTAGATACATTTGACCGCTGGGAAGGGTTTTAAATTCTAAAAAGGAACCACATTGTGGACATTTACTTTTTTCCAAAATTTGACAACGATTTTTACGATCACCTGCTTGTACCCTGTTTAATTCCAAGATAGAATGTTTTTTACAAAAATAAACATCGGTTGACCCTGTATGCTTATAACAGAATCCTTCCCCACAATTAGGGCAAGTATAGTGAATTTCCGTACTATTACAATATTTACATGTGGTTATTATAGATCCCTCCAGCCGGTAGAATATCGGTTTAGATCTTAAAGTTTTTTTTTCCTATGTACTTACTGGTTTTTAAGTTCTTTATATTTTCGGGGGGCCAAAAACTTAATCACTTGATCAAATTTCCCTTTTAAGCAAAAAAGTTAAGAAATGAATAGTAAAAAAAAAAAAGTTAAGATATGATTTTAAAAACGCTCATCTATTCGTAAATTTTTTCTTCAGGAGCATCTGCTTCAGCCGCATCGACTTCAATATCGCGATAATCAGTCGATTTATCGTCATATTGAGCAAAATGTTCATGTTGGATAATCAAATTCATGATTTCAGAAGTTCCAGTCCATATTTGAGCCAATCGCGCATCTCGGAAGTATCTTTCAATTGGAAAGACGTTGGTATATCCAATTCCCCCTAAGATTTGTAAACAATTATCAATCGCCTTATAACACAATTCTGTAGACACTCGTTTGGCTTCAGAAACCAGGCGCCGACAAATTGAAGGATTTTGATTTGTATCAAGTGCCCGAGCAGCAGTATAAACAAGTCCACGGGCTGCATCCACTTGACACAGGGCATCTGCTAACTTAAAATTCACTCCTTCAAATGCTCGTATGGGTTTGCCAAATGCCTTCCGTTTTCGTGCATATCTGGTAGCAACATCAATACAACCTTGTGCCATTCCTATCACACCAGCAGCAGAGGTCATCCGTTCAGGATACATCATTTGATTAAAAATCCGGCCCCCTTCACCTTCTCCTAAGATAATATTACTCGCAGGTACCCGCACATCGCGAAAATATAAACGTCCTGCACCTCCACCACGTGTTCCCATCAAACCATAAATATACTTAGCTTCCACTCCTGAGTCTCTTTCCACAATAAAAAGAGAGATTGACTTATGCCTTGGGGCATCAGGATTTGTTTTGGCATATACTAGAAAAATATCAGCACCTTCAGCACCAACCACGAATCGTTTTTGGCCGTTGAGAATATACTCATCACCATCTTTTACTGCAGTTGTGGTAGCACCAAAAAAATCGCTACCACCTCGGGGTTCAGTCAATGCTTCCGCACAAAATTTTTCTCCAGATAAAATTGGTTTTAAAAAATTACGCTTTTGCTCAGTTGTTCCAAAAGTGTTGAGAGCTTCACCACATATACTAGGTAAACTATACAAACAACTTATTGCCATAGAAAGGATTCCAATCTCTTCCAATACAGCCATTTCAGCCACCCATGAACGCTCTTGGCCACCAAATGCTTTATCAAATCTAAGACCTAGTAATTTTTCTTGAGCCAAATCCTTTACAAATTGCTTAGGATATTGAATATCATCACTATCCATCTGAATTAGTAGTTCTCTTGGTATTCTTCGTGCAAATTCTCGTGCTTGAAGTTTTAAAGCACGATCTTCTTCTGTTAAGAAAAAATCATACATATATGCAATTCTGTTCTTTCCAGTATAAAAAACTAATTCGCACTAATCTACAGCGATCATTAACACTTTTTATAGCTTCAATCATTTCTATATTCCATCGAGCATCATAACATTTTTCAAAAGTTCACTTGTATAATTATTCAGCTTCATTACAAACGCGAATCAAATCTTTTTTCATTGCGATAAACTTTCAGCTATTCGTTTTGTAGGTGGAAATATAGAAGGTAGCAATTCATCAACCACAACAGTAGTATGAGTATCACGGATTGGAAACTTATGATATAAATCTTTTATGAATTCATTATATTCAGTTAAGTTTCGTGTTCGTACAATCGCCATCAACCCCGCTTCATTTCCTGTTCTATACAAATCTATGATATTTGGATGATGAACCAAATTATTAGCTAAGGTGACATAATCTGCAATACGTTGAGGTTTGATTTGAAGATAAAATTTTGTAGAAAAATCATGTTCATATAAACATCTATCAGATTTCATCAAGAACTGCACCATTTTTCGAGGATTATAGGTAAGTGTAAATTTAGATATTATATGATCTTCTGTGAATTTGATAAATTCTCTTGATAAATTAATTTTTGATAAAAACTCCACTTCTTTATCAGTTAATAATGGAAATTCAGATCGTTCTGCCCAACGATGAATATTGTAATTTTTTTTTAACAACTGCAGAATTTCCCATTTTTTATCATTTTCATCAAACGGTTTTGAAGGATACTGCTTACTAAAGATAAATCCTCCGATTTTATAAACATCAATACACTCAATAATGCGATAAGAAGATGAAAAGGTTTTTGCGATTCTCTGATCAATTTGATTTAAAAGTTCTGCAAATTGTCTTTTTGTTTGCACTTCTACTTTCAAAATTAAAGAATAATCACCTAATATTCCATCTAAATTTACAATTTCCTTGAAATGTGAAATGTTATCCAATAAATCTTGTTCAGATGGATTTGTTTTTATTTCCATAAAGGAATACTGAAGGTTTAAAACATGCGGATTTATTAAAATTGCAGGAGAGTGTATCACACCCGAATTCCAGAGAAATTTCAGAAATTTGGAAACTGTTTGCCTGGATAAACCAATTCGTTGTGCTAATTCATTTGTATGTATGCGAGAATTTAAAAATAAAGCTTCCAAAAATTGAATTTTTTGATCTAATGTAACCATAAATAAATCACTAATGAGTATACAATGGAAAATTCAGTTTAAAAATATTTGCCATATAATACGAATTTCTTGAAAATTAAGCATTTGTGTTAACTTTTTAATTGTTGAAATCCTTTTTTTATATAACTCTGATCAAGAGATCAAGATTTGCATCTTCTTTTTCTGAGATGAAAGTCTATTATTCTTTTATTCAATTGAAAGAATTCATAAGAGTTATTGAAGAGCAAATCAAAAGGGTGTTAACATATGGCAATTTGTTCAAAAAAATGGGGAAATGATTCATATCTTATCGCTGATGAATCAGACGCTATATTACAAAAAGGAAAAGAAGAAATCGATCTAGCACTTAAAAAAATGCCTGTTGTCAGGCAGTTAATTGATCAATTTGGAAAAGAAAAACCACTACAAGGTATTAAAATAGCCGCTTGCTTACATGTAACTAAAGAAACGGCCAATTTATGCAGAGTACTTCAAGCAGGTGGAGCAGAAATCTACTTATGCGGTTCAAATCCTCTTTCTACTCAAGATTTTGTAGCAACAGCTTTAGCTGAAGAAGGAGTTCATGTCTTTGCATGGACTGGAAATACCGACGAGGAATTTTATGAATGTATTGATGCTTGTCTTAAGCCACAACCAAATATTATTATAGATGATGGAGCAGATTTGATTGTTACAGCTCATAAAAATTATCCGGAATATTTTGATGAAAATGGTTGTATAATAGCATGCCAAGAAGAAACTACTACTGGTGTTCATCGATTTGAAGCGATGGATAAAGCGGGCGCACTGAAGTGTGCACTCTACCCAGTTAATGATGCCTCGTGTAAGAACCAGTTTGATAATGAATTAGGCACTGGTCAGGGTATTGTTGCTGCCATTATAGGTATGCATGTATTATTTGCTGGAAAGACAGTTGTTGTTGCTGGATATGGTCACTGTTCCTCAGGAATGGCACTTCGAGCGCGTGGATTAGGAGCGCGAGTCATTGTTACTGAAGTTGATCCCATCCAAGCATTAAAAGCAGCATTTTCAGGATATGAAGTCGGTAAAATGCATGATGTAATTCATAAAGCAGATATGATTTTTACCGCTACGGGATGTAAGAACGTTGTAGCAAAAGAACATATCCCAAAATTAAAAGATGGAGTTATATTGGCAAATCTTGGGCATTTTGATGTTGAAATTGTCGCCAAAGATCTGTATGAAGCGGCTGAAGGCCATATTAAAACAATCCGTCCAAATGTGGAAGAACTTGTTTTTCCATCAGGAAAACGTGCATATCTACTTGCCGCGGGACGATTGGCAAATTTGGCTCTTGCAGAAGGTCATCCAAGTGAAGTAATGGATATGAGTTTTGGATTACAAGCGATGATGGCAGAATATATTGCTAAAAATCGTGATACACTGAAAAATCGGGTAGGATTGTTTAAAGTTCCTGAAGAAATAAATGAAAAAGTCGCTTATGCTAAACTAGCATCGATGGGGATAACAATTGATTCATGGACGGAAGAGCAGTACAAATACTGCACAGGATATGAAGAAGGAACATAAAGGAATTTACTCACATTTTGAATTCAACAATTAGATCTTGAATAATCCTTTTTTTCTCATATCTTTTTTTAGTGTTAATCCATTTTAATTATTTTGAAAAAACTAATCTACACAAAAATTCTGAAATTTATTAGTTAAATAAACAAAATAATTATTAAAAAAAGAAAAAAATTGGGGCTTTTCCCCGCTCTTGCATGAAAATTGTTCACACTTATTTTTCTCACTTCAAAAATTCTTAATATTCAATTTAGAATGATTAAAATGATTAGATTCCACTAGGTGAAGTGCCAATTGGTGAAGAAGATACGCAGAACTCGATATTGTAGCGACAATCTCCCGCATCCCAATAATTCCAATAATACCAGCCTTGATCGACATAGTTTAACATATTACTCTCCCACCAATTAAATACGGGATATTGATCATCAGAGTCAGGCCATGAATCGTCTTCCCAAGCCTCTACACGGATTTTTAATGGATGAGTTTTTGGGATTAATACATAAGCCATATTTTTCATCCAGTAAATATATCCTGCACCATTTCTAGATACTGTTCCATAGAAGTTATTTGTGATATACCCAGAACCACCCCAACCATCACCGACAAACCACTTCAAATACTCTTCTCCACTGCCCTTTGGCCAAGGATCATAATCATTTTCATAGTAGATTCCTACAATATTTATTTTAACATAATAGCAATCTGCAGGATCCCAATCTGAAGTTTCAACTTCATAAGTATTAGAATCATGATATAAATCACTTGGTGAAACTCCATATGCAGTTGTCCAATCCCAAGAATCACCATCAGGGTCTAAATCAATCCCAAATAAATATTTATATGCGGCCCATGCAATTTCTGAACAGTAATATCCATCTACACCAGAGAGTCCATTAGTCCCATCAATTTGTTTGCTTGTCCATCCCCAATCATATGCAGGTCCAATTGGATAGCCATCTACACCTCCATCCAATTTAGACTTCATCCAATTCACAGCCTGTTGCCTTTGTGCATCAGTTAATCCTGCAACACGGACTGCAACTGCATTTTCTGCGTGATCATTGACTCCTTTAGCCCATGTTGAATAACCAAGACCGTTTCCAGCATTGTCACTTTTTGTTGAATGAATTACATAAGGTGTTCCAGTTGCCATCCACTCATGATTATCTCTATCCCAAATTAATTCACCTGATTGAACAAAACCGCAGAAAATTTCTGTATGAGAGAATTCTCCAGGAATTAAATAATCAAATATAGTATCATCTGTTCCTAAAAGAATAATGTCTCCAGGAACCAAGCCAACATAGGATAAAGAATTTACCCCATCCCCAGCAAATGCAGATTTAATAATTTCTGTACTTGGAGTATTCCCCATTACAGATTGATCGATTGGATTCCGCTCCACACTTGCTGTTGGATTAATAAACATTGTTATTAATAGAATCCCAAAGCCAATCTTTAAAATTTTTGAATATTTCATACCCATCACTTTTCAATCCCACGCTACAACCCCTTAGCATGGATAATTCCATTTTGATTCCAATAAAACAATTTTCCAGTTTACAAATTGGATTTGGATCAAATAGAATATAATTTAAGTTCACTCTAAAAAGTTAAAAAGCTTCTCTTCTTTCTTGAAACAAAGCCACCACAACTATGTATACTACATGTTGCTATTCACTGAACGAATTGAAATTCCTGACAATAATAATTCTACATATAAAAAATGATTTTTTTTTTTTGTTTTATAAAAAGAAGTGAAATATTCACCCATATTTTCTTCATTGATTAATAAAACTTAAAAAGGAAGATATTAAAAATTCAATAGAATTTTAATAAGATTTTAATAGGAATCCACATTTCTTTCTTTTAACCCAACTGATCGTATTATACAATCAGCTGTTGATGATTGCGTGATTTTCACCATTTACAAGCGTGAAAAACACCTTTGATGGAAAATATCCATCTTTCACCAGATTTGAATATGAAATGAATATAGAGGAATAATATAATGAAATTTCCAACCAAAAATAAAGCCAGCACAGCAGTACTATGCATTTGTTTGGCAGGACTCGCCGCTTATGGCGGTACTAGACGTCGATATGGAAGAGATTTTAAAAAAGAAGATATTCTAGACCAAGGGACTAGATCAGCAATTTATGAAACAATACTTAAAAATCCAGGGCTGCATTTTCGTAGAATTTGTAGAGCATTAGAAAAAAAAATGGGCGTAGTTCAATATCACGTTTCAGTGCTTGAAAAGAACGGATTGATACGAAGCATTCGTGATGGTCGTTATAAATGCTTTTTTGCAGAAGAATCGAACGACACATTATCGCCTGATGAACGCCCTTCAGATGAAATGCTAGCCTTACGTGAATCAATAATCACTTCTTTACGACGACGAACACCACAGCTCTTGATTTCGTATTTGGCAAAAGAGAATACAGCAAGCCATCAGATTCTTTCAAATATAGCAAATGTTTCACCTCAAGCAATTACATTTCACACACAGAAATTACAGAAAGAGGGAATTATAGAATCAGAAAAGCAAGGGCGCCAAAAATTTTATTCATTAAGCGAACAGGCAAGAAAAATTACAGAGTCTTTAATAAAAGCAAATTAATGGTTGGGTTAAACATCCATTTTTTTTACCCTTAATGAAAATATTTTTAAAAAATTATCAATATATTATTCAAATTAAATTCTTTAATTAAAATTAAATTGTTTTGTGCGAATAAGTTTAGTGAATATTTATTCCATAATTTTAAAAGGAATTGAGAATTTCGGCGACTTGGTAAGGATTTTGTCGTTGAGGGAAGATCTTTCTTCCTTTATATACAAAGTACATCCACCCAACTGATATAAACAATACAAGTTTCTACAGAAGCGACAATTACGCAAAATAAGATTCAATCTTTTTATAATAGATTCTTTTACGTGTGTTATTGGTGTTTTTTCAAAAAGGAAAGTAAAGCACAGTAAAAAGGATATTAAAAAAAGCAGACAGAATCGAAAATAACTAATAAAAGTAATAAAGAAATCGAAATATCTAATCAAGATATCTAATCAAGATATTTAATCATATTATCAGCAAATATATCAATAAAAGAATCAATATATCAGAAATGAACTCAAAGAAAAGGTTAGAAATGCAAAATTCACATTATTTACAATACACAACAGACTGTAAAGATGGAAAAATAGATTGGTGAGCAAAATGGGTTTATTAGAAGTAGCAATAATGTTCGATGAATCAATTTTATCCGAAAAAAAGTTTTACGAATATGAAAAAGCAGTCGTTTTAGATGAGAATATTCGGGATAAAATGTTATCAGCGGTAGTTGGTTTAAGTAAAAATGCGTTTGATGATGAAATTCAAAATTTCGCATTAAACAATTTTGTAATTATATTTCAAAATACTACTTTTCCTTCAATAAAGGATCCAGAAAAGGACTGCGTAATTCGTATTTATGGAATAGTTACCAAAGATACAAATATGAAAATGCTTTCCAGCACATTAGATGACGCTTTATTTCAATTTGTTAATCGGTATTCCCGAATAGACATCGAGAATAAAAATTTAGAGAAATTTACGGATTTTAATGAAAGATTTGAGAAAATTTTTAAAGATTTCATTCAAACAAAAAAAGAAAAGGAAGATGCAATAAGAGCAGCAGAAAAAATGAAAATGCAGGAACGAGCTCGTGAAAAGCACTTCGATCAGCATCGATATTCAATGGGTCATAATCGATTTACATAGAAATATAAAAAAAATATTTATAGAAATTTACGTAAAAAATTAAAAAATGATATGTTACACAATCATATCAAACTTTTTTCTTTAATTTTTGCTCTTTTATAAGATTTACCTAAAGTTGCTCTATTATTAGAATGATTACAGCAATTACTTCTAAAAGAAGACCTAAACCAGCGATACTAATAAACGGTCCTACAAATCCAGCAATTATCGCTTGTAACACTACTAAAATTAGAAGAAGCCACCAATTAAATGGAATTGCTAGCTTTTGAGCTTTTACTAGTTGAACTTGTAATAAAACAAAAATTGAAACAACAATTCCTGCTAAACTGTAAAGCATCGCTGTGATGTTTACTGTACTAATTAATGAATTAACAATTGCAATTGCAAATCCAATTAAAGCAATTAATCCTCCAAGAGCCGCCAAGGCACGAGCTAATCCCCATTTTGAAGTTGATGAGTATTTTCTAGATTTTCGTGTCATGATTTTTATCACTTAAAATGATATTGAACGGGAAGATAATAAATTCTATCACTTCTAAGGATTAAAATGATAATAAATCAATTCCAAATTTTAAAAGACTTTCTCTTATTTTTGCCATTGGAAGACCTATGACGTTGGTTGGGCTTCCCTCAATGTGGTCAATAAAAAGACTGGCGCGCTCAAATAGAGAGTATGCTCCCGCTCTGCCTTGATACTCAGATGTCCCTTTTAGATAAGCCCATATTTCTGCAGATGATAAAGAATGCATATGAACTTTTGCATGTTCAACAAAAGAAAGCTGCTTTTCTTGAAATGTGGATAAAATGCAAACACCCGTAATAAGCAAATGGGTATTTCCCACTAGTTTTGAAAGAATTGAATGAGCCTCCTCAATGGAATGAGCTTTTCCTATTAACTTACTATCAAGAACAACCATTGTATCTGCGCCAATAATAATTGCTTCTGTGGAATAATGATTTGAGTCACCACAATTTCTATATTTTTCATTCCAGATTTGAAGGACTGTATTTGCTTTATGAAATGCGAGGGTTTGAACATAAACAGGAGGATCTTGACGGGGAACAGATGTTTCATCAAAATCACTCGGGATTATTTTAACTGGAATATGGGCGCGTTCAAAGCAAAGCTTGCGATCTTTCGAAGCAGAGGCGAGAACCAATTGAACCATGGAATAAAATAACGCAACACACTGAAAAAATGTTTCTAGTATAAGTTATCATAAAAGAAATTTAGAAAAAAGAAAAAATAAGACAAAATAATAATAATAGCAATAATAATAGATTCTAAAAAATCGGTTTACCTTTGGTGTATTTTTTCCATTGAGATTCAAGAAAATCATCAAGAGGAGGATGATCCAGATTACCTAAGACCCGTACGTTATAATTAGCAAATTCATCTTCTAATTCAAACCATTTTCTGGCTTGGTCATAACCAATCATGTTGATGGCAGATTTTATTGAAAAGAGCAAGTTGGATGGTTTTTTAGCCAATCCACGAGCGAATTTTTTCACTGTTTTCTCTAATAATTCCGGTTCTACAATTCTTGTAACTGCACCCCATTTATCGAATTCAGCTAAAGGGATTTTTCGACCAGTTAATAGCATTTCTTGTGCATGAACTATACCTAACGTTTTAACTGCCATAACAGTTGGACCAGTAGCAGGAAACATATTTATATCTATTTCAGGAAGTTGAAAGAAAAGATCATCTCGATTAGCTACAAATCGGAAATCACAAGAAAGTGCAATTATCGTCCCGAGTCCGATAGCTGACGCTTGAATTTGGGCAATAATTGGCTTTTTAGTGAAAAAGATCGCTTTGGATATAGCTCCGCCGTATGTTAGTAAATCATTTAAGATTTCTAAGGTTACTCCATTTCGAAACATATTAAGGTCAAAACCTGCTGAAAATACCCTATTTCCTTCAGATTTTATGACAATAACGTGAACTTTCGGATTTATATCTGCATTTTTAATATACTTGAGAAGCAGTTTTGAAGTTTCGATACTCACAGCATTCATTTTAGTATTAATTGTAATATATGCAATTTTCTGCTTTTCTTCATAAATTACATGTTCATTCGGTTTTTCGATGGATTCATGAGAAGATTTCTTTTCTGATTGTGAATTCATTTGAGATGGATTATTTTCTGTCATATATTTTTCACCTTGATTTGTTAACTATAAATACACACGCTAAATCACACATATTTTGATATACCTACATTTAAAAATTTTTATTCTGCTGTTTAGAAAAAAAGAGAATAGAAAAAAAAATTATGAAAAATTCTAATGCTTCTCAAAATTAAATAACGTATGCCAAGATCCGAATTAGAAGAAAAAATCCGTGATTGGGCGATTGATGAGGGTATTTTGGGGAAAGCGCTTCCGCCAAATCCAAAGGTGAATTTCGGTTATGAATTAACTTTCCCACCCAATTCCCCAAAACCAATGCGGTTGATGGTAATTCAACCAAAAGCAACCAAAGCCATTTCTATTCAAATCGCCACTCAAATTGCTAAGCCTCACATTGAAGAAATTCAAAAGTCTGACCCACAAGGTCTTTTAAAATTCTTTTTCATATTCAAGCGGTACATGCTGATGCAAAATCTCCTATATAATGTAGATGCCAATAACGCTCGTTATATTATTTTGGATAATATCTATCCTGATGGGTTAACAGAAAATCAATTTTATCAATCAATTCGAAAAGTATTTAATGCAAATGTGTATATAAACATGCAGTTGATTGATTTTATTTCAGGAAAGCACGGCGGAGGAAAAAATCTAAGACCAGATTCAGACCTAGATTTCAGTGCAGGAACAATGTTTACATAAATCTTAATGGGGGAAAAAATGGAATTTAATAGAAAAAAAAGTCCTTTATTTGAGAATGAAAAAAGTCTTTTCTCCCATAATCTGCTTGCGGTGGGAAAATTAAACTATGCAAAAGGGGATCGTCCTAACATTAATTGTATTTTTTGTGGGGTCCGGGATAATCATCCAGCAGTAACCAGTTTAAAAGTATATCAAGATGAAGTTCTAATGATATGCTTAAATTTATATCCATATAATCCCGGCCATTTAATGGTTATTCCGACACGACATGTTGAAAAATTCGAAGACCTTTCAAAAAAAGAAAGAGATTATTTATTTTGGATGGTTATACAGATGCAGAAAATGCTTCAAGATATTTTTAATCCATCTGGGTTCAATGTTGGATATAATCAAGGAAACTATGCAGGTGCAAGCATTCAACATATTCATGTGCATATTGTTCCAAGATACAAGGAAGAGTTGGGATTTATTGATATTATTGGAACCACAAAGGTTATTGTAGAACCAGTTTCTGCAGTATTCACCAAAGTAAAGAAATATATTACTAAATACATTAATTAAACTTATTCGCACTTTATTTTTATAAATAAGATATATAGAATATTATAATTGAAAAAATAGTAAATCCAAGAATTAAATTAGTTGATTAATAAAGGAGAGATTTAAAAACAGTTGATTTTAACAAAAATAAGAGAAGATTTAGAGTCGCATAGATATGTTGAACTAAAGGCATGGATTAGTAATATTTTTACTAAGATTAATACTGAATCTTTATTGCAAATTAAAGACTTCCTTAAAGCGATAAAAAAAGGGGATATCAATCAAACTTATGAGGAAATCAAGAAATTATATTATACAAATTTAGAAAATAGTGATTATGCTATAATATTAAAAATTATTGAAAAAGAACGCAATAATATTGCCAGACAGTGGGTATTAGAAGAAAAATTGAGTATTTCAAAAGAATATGTAAATATCCTTCTCGATCGTGATATTATTGCATTTCAAAAAAGGGATAATTTTGAAGATGATAGAGAAATAGATAAGCAAAAAGAAAAGAAATTAGAAACGAAAGAGCAAAAAATCGATCTTTGGGAAAAATTAGAAACAATTCAAAAAAATCCAGAACTTTTGCTACACAATGGGGTAATATATCAATCTATCGCTTTATCATCTGTCGATAATATATCAGGTGTTTTAAAAGAATCCCAAATTCAAGAACAAATGGATAAGTTTCAAAAATATGAAAAAATTGCAAGATTTATTGAGAATTTAGAATATCCTTTACAATCTTTATTTTCTTTTCATCAAATAGGCGTTATTATCTATGATAAAAGAATTTATTTGATTAAATGGGTTCAATTTATCGATAGAAACCAAATTCTGGGCGGTTCTAAAAAGAAAAAGGAAACAAAAGTTCAAATTTTAGAAGATTTAGGAGTAAAAATAGGTGTTGAATTGAAAGAGAATTTAGAACTAGGAGATATAGTCATCTTTAAAAATTCAGAAGAAGAAAAACCAAAAAAAGATACCTTAGAACCTTTACTTTCACTTGAAACATCATTATTTAATATATCAAAACAACCACGAACGTTAAAAAAACTGGATTTTTCACGACAAGAAGATTGTCAGATTTTTGTTAATCAAGTATTGGGAAGAATTGAATCAGGAATTTTATTATTAAATCAAAAAACACGTCAAAATTTGAAAAATTCTCGCGATATAGATATTTTTATAAAAATATCATTGGAAAAACTTGTTTCAATTAAATCGATAAATCAACGGATTAATATTTTAAGAGATCTTGCATCGATTAATAAAAATCCAGATAATACCCCAATTATTACTCTTGAATTGGAAAAAAATTACCTGGCTTTTATAAAAGAATTATTTGTTGCTAACACCAAATTTAATTTACCCCATGTATTGAAAGAAATACGGCGATTAGGACTTTTTGATAACAACATTGATTTATTTATCAACACAATGGTTTATTTATTTGACCTCTATTCTGCTCCAAGCCAAACTATTTTGACTACAGTTGAATATCTTCTTCAGAATTGGAAATTATCTGAAAATCATTTAAAATTATTAGAAAAACCACAAATTATTGCAATAACTAATATTGTTGCTGATTACTTGAAAAATGACAAATTTTCTGAAATTTTAACATATCTTTCAACATATTTAGAAACACATCCACAATTTCGATCACAAAACTTAATATTTTTATTATTACAAATTCTTCAAGATTTATTCAATCCACGTCATGTCTCAGAAATTCAAACTGTCTCAAATATACTCTACTTAAAGTTTTTCGAAAATGTGATTCATGTCCTAAACGATTATCTTCAACAAACTAAAAATCCAAACCAAGAAACCATCAAATTAGTAAAATCAAATATAATCAATTTATCGAATAATTTGGACTTTATTTCTTTTATAAATGAGAAAATAAGCCAGTTTCTTCAACTTATTAAATTACTTAATAAAAAATATATTTCATATTTAAATATTTATCAAATCTTGCAGCAATTGTGTCAAAATATACCATTAATCTGTTTTCACAAAAAAAAAGCGGCTCTTGCGACTAATTTCTTTAAATATTTAACAGATTTTAATAAAGATACTGGATTGGTTCTCGATTTTCTTACTAGTTATATTAAATTCTTAATTCAAAGCACTTCAAAATTAAATGATGATGAAATATTTTCAAAAGAAGCGATAAATCTTCTACTTCAGATTAAAACTTGGGAAAAATTCGATTCAATTCATCCAATTTCAATTAAACCTCTTCAGAAAAATATATCCATTCTATTTAATGAATGGTATCAAAATCAAAAGCTACCGAAAATTCCACTTCCTCTTCATCGTAAATTAATTAAAACTTGGATTGGATTTATTGAAATGGAGAATAATTTCGATGATTTCATGAATTTATTATATATTAAAGCATTTATATGGGTTTGTGAAGAAGGAAATATTAAAACAGTTCAGAAAAGATATTATTCTTTACCTACTAAAATATATTTAAGCAGTCATGAAATTTTCTTTTTTGAACTTTCGAAATTCTTGGATAAAACTTGTAGAGATTTTAATGATTTTCATATTTACAATTATATTTTTAACCTTATTCAACGAAATTTTGTTAAATTGCAGCTTTCAGGTCAAAAATTTAACATCATTTTAAAAAAATATATCTCAACTTTGAAATCTTTATTACATCACATAATCACAAACGGATATTCTGCTTCTTTTAGAGAAATATTAGTAGATGCTTTAGAAAATTTGATTTACTTTCCCACATCGTTCTTTGAAAAATTGTATTCTAGTTTTACTATTGTTTATGAAATGAATATTAAAGAAGGAAATCGGTTCAAGTCTCGTATTGAAATGATACAAACAATTTCTATCACCTTAGAGAAGTTTTTAGTTCGATATGATTCAATTCTTTCTAAAAAGCATGTTTGTATACAATATATTCCTCGACTTCTACCAAAGGAATTTGTTATGAAATTTCTAAAAAAACTTAAATCAGGTTCAATAGATATTTTTCACCGTATGCATATGTGGTTAATTGAAATTTGTAGCACAGAGTATATTCAAAGTATTGATAAATTTGAACCTATTATGATAATATTTCAAAATGTTTTAGAACAATTTAAATACGATCAATCCCAAATAATTCAAGATTTCGAAGATTTAATTAAGGAAATCTTTTCTAATCAAAAAATGCTAATTGATAACAAAAAGAAATTCTTTAAAATGATGTTGAAAATCACTAAAAAATCAGATTTTCCAGACCTACATAAAGATTTAAGAAATAGATTTCATTTTATCCAAGAATTATCTGAAATTGAAAGTCTATATTACACTATTTCCCAACATGATAATCAAAAAATAGAATTAGTAAGAAAACGTTTAAAAAAAATCAAAGGAAAATATGAATTTCTTTTCACACCTTGGTTTATTTATGCTAATACTTTTGCCCTTCAAGAAAAACATCAAGAAGCAATAGATGCATTTTTGGAAGCGTTAAAATATGAATCTAATTTTTCAAATTTTGCTCGTTTATATCATAATTTGATAGTATCATATATAGGAATGAATGATCTCGAAAATGTAATAAAGATTATTAAAAAAATGGAAATTGGGATAAAAACAGACCCTCTTTTAGTAAATCTAATTCGAAAAGTGGAGGAATTATCAAATCAGCGATTATTAGGTCAAATTTAAGTGCAAACAACTTAATTATTTCCATTTAATTTATTTAACAAAATAAATGATAATAAAGAAAGAAAGCGATAAACAAAATAAAAAAAATTCAAAAAAGAAAAGATAATGATAACAGATTTTGCTAATAAAGGTTAAAATCACCCAGAACTAATAAGTTTTGTAAATGGATTTCCAGTAATCAATTCCCAAAGATCAAACCATGGTAGAAAATCGAACAAGAAAGTGTCCGCAGCAAGAACTAAGATGATCAAAAGTAAAATCACCCAAAAAATGCAACAACCTTTTTTTTTTTCAGCCATAAAATTCACCAAATGAATGGTTATTTCATATTTGATTGATGTTATATATAAATTAATGTTAAGGGAACATACATTTCTGTAAATATTTTAAAGATTAAAACTTATTCGCACTTATTAACACTCATTTTCAACATGCCTATCTTCAACAAAGATTGAAAATATTGAATAAATCCATTATTTTTTATGGGATTTAATGTGAAAAAAAAAGTTACATAATCTAGATTGTATGTAAATATGATGTGTTGAAATAAAAGATTAAAAATTTAAAAATGCATATTAAAAAAGAATATTAATCACCAATCATAGCCGCTCTGAGAATAATGCTAAATATAATCAAAGATACGACAAAATTTTCAAATTAAAATGTTCAAAATGAGAGCGATTGCGTGTGATTATACTCGGAATTTCCAACATTTCAGCAGTAATTCCAATAATAATATCTTCGTTATCTATGATATTACCTTGATTTAAAAGGATCCCACGTTTTATTCCTGATTGTTTAAGTATTTGAAGATCAAGGGGTATAATTTCAAAATCATTTAATATAAGATCAATTAGTGATTTCTGCTTTTGATAAAAAGCCATTCCTTTCCTTTTCTGAGAATAACCCAATCCTGTATATAATTCCATTACTGAAATAGCAGAAAGACAAAATCTCTCAGAAGCAAATTGTCTGAAAAGAGCCTTTAGTGATTTTCTTCCTCGTTCTATATCAATAATCACATTTGTATCTATTATTATCATCATTCTTTCCTATATTTCGATTATTTTTTGATTTGTTCGCGATTTTTTCCGATTGTCAAATAAGTAAGATTCAAAATCATCAAGATCTTTGTCATCTAGATCTTGAGCAATTCCAAAATGAGCAAGAGGGTTTTTTTCAACGTTTTTTAGAAGATGTTCGATAATATCGGAAAAACTTTCATTTCTTTTTTTTAATTTGGAAAGTCTTTCATAGAGTTCTTCTTTTATCGCAATCAATTTTGATGCCATATTTTATTTATATAAATATAAATATAAAAAACTTTCAACCTAATTTACAGTTAAAATTTTTTTGATCATATTTGATCAGTAAAAAATTATCACTTTCAGTAGATTCATGAAAAAAGTAATTATTAATAAAATAATTGGAAAATTAACATATTGATAAAATTCTATCAAAAAGAACAAAAATAGAAAAAAGATTTGAACAGAAATGGCATTTTATGAATGAAGCAATCTACTTCACTTTCATCAGTACTTATACTAATTTTATACATTTCTATTTTTTTGATAAACGCCAAAATAGCAAGCCAATTCCAATAGAAAAGGCTCCGAATATAACGAACCAAGCCCAGAGTTTAAAAGAATTAGCCCAACACCATGCAAGTAAAGCAACAGAAAGAGTCATTAACAATGCGATTGGAGCGGTTTTTTTGACAACTTCACCTTCAATACCCATTTCATCAATTGTAGCTGCTGCATTTTGTATCTTTGCTGGAGATATTACCGAAGCCAACCCTCCTCCAATTCCATTTGCAGCCCCTAAAACTTTTCCATTAATTCCTAACGAAATAGCAGTTTCGGCATGATATGAAGTAAACATGGCAATTGCAGACGTCTCAGAACCACTTAAAAAGCCTCCAAATAGACCAATAAAAGGCACAACTAAAGGATAAAAAGTTCCAAAGGTTTGTGCGCTAGCAGTGGCGAGTACTGAGACCATATTTTCAGCAGGATCCTTTATCCAATCTCCTCCATTATATGTATTGCCTGAATAGATGAAAATAAAGGCAACAGCAAAGAAAATACAGGCTGCAAATACTGGTTTTAAACTTCGGTTAATCCAAATTTTAGCTGATGTTTTTAGTTGATCCCGTGTAGGATGTAAGAAAATCATGGATAATAATGTAGAAATCAATACCCAAAAATAAGCATGGGCAAATACTGAAGTATTCACAGTAATATTTTGGAATTTAATTGGAAGTGCTAAGGTACTATGAAGAAAATCAAAAATAGGAGTGATTAAATTGGTAATAATTGCAAAAAGAATTAGTAAAATCCATGGAGAGAGAGCTTTAATCAAAGACATGGAATCATCAATCCTTTTTTCTTCTTCTGTTAATACAGAACTATCAATTATTTTGATATTTCTGATTTTTGCGACTAAAACAAGCATTCCAGCAGTAGTAAGCCCTGCAATAACTCCAGTTAAAGTTACAATACCAAAATAGTTTGTAATAATTGTTGTTCCACCTGCTGTTAAACTTCCAACTAAAGAAAAAATAATACCGTCCTTACTGAATAATAATTTTTTCCCTCCAGCCAACCACAGCATTCCAAATGCAATTCCAAGCGTTACTAACGGCATAAACACAGAAAACACAAATCCAGCTTCTTGCAATGGAATTCCCATAAACTCAGCAAAGAATACAGCAGGAACTGCCAAAAGAGCAAATGTGCATAATGGATCGTAGCCAATAGAAGGAAGAGCAACAGCTGCAAATGCAGAATAACCCATAGCAGCGAGAACAGGAGGTAGCATAGTTACAGGAGTTGCCCCAATAGATACTAAAAATGTTCCTAATGCTAAATTTATAAACATTATTTGAAAAGCTTGGTTTCCTCCCCCTAATTTTTTAAAATTTACAACCAGTTTTTGTAATGCGCCTGTTTTTTCCATCAAAGTCATCATTAAAATAGATGTAAGTACCATTAATGAGATAGGAAATGATTTTACAATGCCTGCGATGGAAACAATTAGGCTTATCCGCCAATCAGTTTTAAAAACAGTTAATGAAAGCACAAATAACATTATAAATAGAATTATCCCAACAACATGTGCTTTCAATTTAAAATAGATAAGAAAAAACACGGCCAAAATAAAAGGAACAAGAATTAATATTACGTCTAAAAGTACGCTCATATTGGTTAGAATTTTATGCCTAAAGTTATTTAAATCTCTTGGTTCTATATTTGGGAAGATCCAAGATGATGTTAAGCTTCTAACATAAATTGTTATAATATATGTTGAAAATTAATATTATACAATGAATAAAATGCCAAATTCAGTATCATATCAAATTGAATCTATTTCTAAGTTTACTAAGATAATTAAAGCAGGAAAAAACTTGAACCAGAAACAAGCGCTAAAAATTGCCTTTCCTGACGCAAAAACATACGAATCCTTTGGCTTTACTATCATCGGTAATGATTTACAAGTAAGAAAATACCATTTCAAATAGTAAATTATTCTCAGCAATCTCTTATAAATATTATAGAAAAAAAGGTCAAAATCTTGCTTTTTGTCAAATAAGTCACCTATCTCTTTTATCACACCAGTAACAGCAAAATAAAAAAGAGCGCTTTAGGATTTATAAATTTGTTATTAATTTTTGCTTTATAAATAATATTAAAGATTTATATACTAGTATCTAGCATTTTTATCAAGAGGTAGAAATTATGGATATTCTCAATTTAATATATATAATCTATTTTGTTTTGATGGGTATAACATATTTTGTTTTGATGATTTGGTGTATAAATGAGAAAGCAAAATTTAAAGATTCAAATGTTTTACAAATTCAGACTTTTTTTATAATTTGGATTATATTTTCGATGATAGAATATTTTTTATTGTCTATTAGATTTTTATTTATAGGTATAGATTCAAATATTGCTTTTAGCACTCTAAATATAATTATTAGATTTTCAGGAATTGCTATATTTTCTTTACTTTTCTGGAGCATTTTCTCTTATATGTTTCAAGAAAAGAATAAAGGAGTAATTATTGGAATATTCTCATTTGTATTATCAATTGGAACATACATTGTTAACTCATTTTTAATCCAATCAATAATGACTTCCTTATCAATCAGCAATCAACAAATTACCTATCTTATTATAAGTGGAATTACTATTTTATTTGATCTTCTGAATATAATTTTAGGTATTATAATCGTAATTTTTATTAATTCATCATACCCACATAAAAATCATCAGGAATTTTCTTATAAATTTAATTTTGGAATTATTTTATGGATGATAATATATCCCGTGATTAATATGATAATAACAAGTGCTATTATATTGTTGTCAATTTTTACAAATTTACTTATAGAAAGTAATTTTCTTATTATTACATTCTTTATTTTTAGACTTTTGATCCCATTTATAGGAATTGTGGGTATAATAATTATTCAAAAGAGTATTTTACACTGGGCTCAAAATAAGAGTGTTGAGTATAATTCTGATCAAGATATTCTTTTAAATTCGAATTTTAGAGCTAGTTCAAACTAAGACTATGACATGTAAAGAGAGCTGATTGAATTTGAAGGTTTAGTTCAAGTGCCAACAAGTTCAATTCTTTTTTTTTTTTAACTTATATTATTTATTTCTACAACAATAACTATATTCATAGAATAAATAAAAATAATCAAGACCTAAAAAAATAAAAAAGCAAGATTTTATCTATGAAAGATTTAAAAAAAATTGCCCAAACTATATCTTAAATTATTCTCAAAAATTTTATAGATTACTTCAAGGAAAGAATAAAAATGAATCGTATAGATAGAAAATTGATATACATCTTGGTCTTTTTTGCACTTTTTATTCCAAATATGAAACAAGACTCTTTGTATTTTAATTCATATCCCATCAAGATGCATGTTGATGAAAATTTAACTTCTTCTTTAATTAAGAACCAAAAAAATGAAATTTCATCTTTAAATCAAGATTTTCAATGGATGACTCTTACGAAATCAGACATCTCCTTATTTAAAAATGAATGTGGTGTTTATGACCCAAATATAAATTATCCATTACAATTTAAAGGCTACGGAACAGGTGCACTTCCTCGAGATGAACAAGATTGGGATAGCTTAATTGGAACTCAAGTTATAGAAGGTGTGTATAATAAGCATAAAGTTGATGAAAACCTACCAGATGCGATAGATCATTCTACAACACCTTATTTTCCAGCAGTAGGTAACCAAGGTATGCAACCATCATGTTGCTCTTGGGCAGCAGGATATTATGCATATGGATTTCAAGAAGCAAAAGATAATAATTGGAATGCAAAATCTGGAGATCCCCACTTTTTATTAAGCCCTGCATGGATTTATAACAAAATAAAAATGGGTTCTGAAGGAGGTTCTGATTATACGAGTAATTTTAAGATATTAACATCATTGGGTTGTCCTACCATGGCAACAATGCCATATGTTGTTGAAGACGATGTAAGCTGGGGAACTGAAGCTGCTTTTCGTGAGGCACCTTTTCACAGAGCAAAAAAAGCATATCATGCATTTTTTAGAGATGCAGAACAAAAAATAATCACCATAAAATCGCTATTGAATAATAGTATATTACCTGTTTTCTATATTGATGTGGCAATTTACCCTGATGATTGCTGGGAAAATGATTTCATAGTCTCAATTGCAGACTTAGCCACTGGAGAAGGAGGGCACTGCCAAGCTTTTGTTGGATATAATGATTCTGTTGAAAAAGACGGGGAACTTGGAGCATTTAAAGTTGTAAATTCATGGGGAACAGAATTTGGAAAAGATGGTTTTTATTGGATTACTTATGAGGCGATAATAAATATGCTTTATGAAATTTACTGGGTCGAAGATATTCCAAATTACACACCACATTTAATTGCCACTTGGACTTTCAAAGTAGCACCTACAATGTTTTCAAGTATTAAAGTAGGATGCGGAACACCAGAGAAAACATACAGTAAAAAAAGTTTTGAACATTATGTGTACGAATCAACACCTCTTCCTAAATTTATGGCACTTGATATTTCTGAATTAATGGAATATTATCAAACAAAATCAGCAGACTTTTTTATTGAACTAAGCCGACCTTCAGTCAATAATTCAATTCTCTCTTCATTCTTCATTGAATATTATGAAAATACATATTCAGCAGGATTTCCAACAAGACTGAGCCCTCAATGTTCAAATATGCCTTTAAATATTGATATGAAATTAAAAACATATGCTCAATCTTATCTTCCAGGGAAACCATCACCACCTACCTATGTTATGTATAAAAATTGTTCCCAGTCAAATAATTCAAATTCATATTCAAATAATGATCTTCTTATTTCATGGAATTACCCTCTTTCAACTGGATACGGTAATATTTCAAAATATAGAATATATCAAATTGATCTTCCAGCAAATGATATAAATCCATTTGAATTGAACATTTCTGAAACAACGGTTCATTTCTTAAAGGAGACATTCCCAATTGAACCATCTAAACCAACATATGCAATAATTAGCGACTCAATTAATTTTGATAATGAATCAATTCTTTTGACTGCAGTAAATGAATATGGAGAAAGTATTTTTTCAACTCCTGCAGTTCCATTTAAACCAAAAATTCCAAATGAACCCACAAATTTGAAAGCTTCAAAAAATAACTCAATCATCCAATTATCTTGGAAAATACCCAGCGATTTAGGAGGAGGAATAAATATTTCCTATAATATTTATCGAGGAATTTCCCCAGAAACAATAAAAAAAATTGGAACAACTAAAAACATAGAAACTTTTGATGATTTAACTGCAAAAAATAATAATAGTAAGAGTTTTTTTTATGCAGTAACTGCCCAAAATGAAGCAGGAGAAAGCGTTCTTTCAGAAATTATTGAAGTTGTTAACGACTTACATATTTCTAAAATCACTTCATACCCTTTATATATTATAGGAGTAATTTTTGTAGGATATATCGCAATAAAGCTATCTTTTTTAACTAAGCGAAGAAGAATAAAGTAAAAAAAATTAAAATTTGTTTTTTTTTCATTTCATTTTATTTAATTTTTCACATTCATCGTAAAATATATTAGAATCTTGACTTTATATCATCAACATCTTGCCATTTGCACAATATTACCTATTCCATTTAGTTAGCAAAATCATTAATTGTAACACTAAATCTAAATTTCTGCTCTTTTTCGGTTTAAATTCAACAAATTTCTTCCATATTGTTTTATGTACATGTAAAATTTAAAACTATTCAAGAAAAAGGGAAAAAATGATTAAAAAAGACACAAAAACTTTAGAAACATCTGTGAATAACTTGAGGTCCTAATTCTTTATATTCTCGTCGTGTTACCCACATTCGCTGGAATGTCTTTAAGCTTGCTAAAATAGATCCACCAATCCAAACAGAGTACATACGTTCGGGAGGTGCAATAATTTTCACATCTACACTTTCTGGGATTTGTTCTTTGATTTCTTTTGTAAGTCGTTCTTTTAATCCAGGATACATGGTAGAACCACCAGAAAGAACGATGTTTCCATAAAGATCACGACGTAAATCAACATCACATTGTTTAATAGCATTGCAAATAACATCATCTAAAGGCTCTAATTCTTTTCCGATAACTCCTGGATTGAAGAAACATTCAGGAGCTAAGAAACGTTCAACAGAAACTGTAATAGTTTCACCATCAGGTAACATGTAAACTTTTTCCATTCCAGCAACTTTCTTTGAGAGCATAATTTCTTTTTCTGGATCTAAAGCCACATAACAGAGCTTTTCTTTGATATCCCGTACAATTTCTTTTTCAGCTGAAGTGGTAAAGGAGAATCCTTTTTGGCGCAATAATCGCTGCAAATAGTTTGTAATATCTCGGCCAGCTAAATCTAAACGTGAAATGGCATGAGAGAGCGCAAAACCTTCATAAATTGGCACAACGTGAGAGACACCATCACCAATATCAATTACACATCCAGTGGTTCGCCCAGAAGCATACAATGATAATACTGCTTGCATAGATACATAAAGTGCAGGGACATTAAAGGTTTCAAACATAATTTCAGCCATTTTCTCCCGATTTGGTCGAGGGTTTAAAGGCGCTTCAGTCAATAACACAGGATGTTCTGAAGGATCAACACGCAAATCTGTATAAAATGTATAGTGCCAGATTTTTTCCATGGCGATCCAATCTTCAATAACACCATGTTCCACTGGGAACATGAGTTTTAAGACACCTTTCAATTGTAATGCTTCTTCACCGATATAATATTCCCGGGTGTAGTGTTCGACATCAGTCATAATGGAAGTATACTTAGGGTATCCAATCAAAGTAGGGAACACAGATCTTGGTTGATCTTCTCCTGCAAATCCATTTTTGGAGATCCCGGTACCATTATCGACCACAAGGGGTTTTGCGGCCAACCAATCGCTTTCGTTGCTCATAATGATCACAAAAATTTTGGGTTCGAAATATCGTTTTTTAATTGCGTAAAAACTGAGTTTCTTAGTTATTATCTTCCCTTCGAACTTAAAAACTTTTACTCGTAAATTGATAAGAGTGGTATAGGGGGTGAAGAGTGGAGAAAAAAGAAAGATACCAGACTAATATTTGGAATGCTCATAAATATCCAGTTTGAAGGAAAATATTGAATCTCATCTTTAAGCGGTAAATCATGAAGAATTAAATCATATAAAATATAAACTAGTAATTAAACTCTAAAACGTAATAATAAAGTAAATCTTAATAGAATCATTTGAATAGAAAAGAAAGGAAAAGAGGATTAAAAAAAGCCCAGAAATAGCCCTTCATTAATATAAATCTAATAGAAAAAGATAATTCTAAAAATTAATTAGTTTTTTGATATAAAAATTCATTAATATCATCCAAATTTTGAAATGCACGAAGGATAAAATGATATTTATATGTAGTGTTTTTTATTAATCGGTATTTTTTCATTGGTTTCGCACCCCATGAATTATCTCCTCCTACTGCTTGTTTGTTATAATCAATATTTAGTGTAATTAAATGTCGAGTGGGGAGATCAGTAGTGTGCTTAGCTGTTTCAAGATCATGCAGAGTATATGGCCAAGCCGAAATACTGACTAATGGTAAGCCTTGAATTAAAATCCCTTGAACATTTTCTGCCTTAATATTACTATGATTCTTATTTATTTTTCTAATAGAGAGAAGCATCCAACGAATATCACAGCGATTTGAATTATCTTGCGGTCGAATGTATGGATATGTGTAATTATGAATTGTTAAATTATATATTCCAACAGCCGCTCCTGTTTTACGATCTCCATAGTTTTCATGTGGTCCTTTTCCAAAGTCCTTTGTGGATATCTACATCACGAAATGCAGTCTCAATTTGCCATCTCATTTTGTAATATCGCTTTATTAGGTATACGAAAGATTTTGAGCGATATTGTGGTGCAATAGTTGTAATTAACCCATATAATTGTTCACACACTTTGCCTAAACTTAGTTGTCCTTGTCGATAGGCGCTTTTCAAATCATTTAATCGCTGTTTTCCTCGAGGAAATAAATGAACCCAACAACGCGTCAATTTTTGTTTTCTGTTCTTTTGTGTCTTAGTACCAAGCTTAAATTGTTGAATTCGTCCTTTTAAACCCAAAATATAGGCCATTTTTGCCGATTGAAGGTGCTTGTAATTTTTTGCAAGACTTACTACCTCAATATTCCGGTATTTAAATGATTTTAGGATATTTTGACAATAATATTCACGATCAATCACACAAACATTGATTTCTAACCCTAATTTCAGTAACCAATCGGCAATTTTAATTATAAAGGGTATTTTGGATTCTCTGAGTGCTACATGATGACAGTCGATAAGGAGAGATTTATGAAGGCCATGAATCATTGCTCCATGATGATGACGTATTCTTCGCGTGCCTTTGACCATTTTACTGCCTTTGATCATTAAATCTCTGCGTTTTCCCTAATATCCAATATATGTAAGATCAAATTCAAGAACAACAAGATGGGATCTCCGATCTTTAAGAAAAACAAACTAAATCATCTTTTCGAATACGATACGATAAACATCCTCCACATTCAAGATATTTTGAGTGCGCAACCAATCATTTACGGTAGTTTGGTGCGGGAATGCACATGATTTTGGCCTGCTATTATATTCTCGAGGCTAAAAATCTAAGAATTTTTGGGCCCATCGATTTAATTTCTGACATGCGTGGTGAACTGAGACCCCTCGAATGACAAGAATTCTAATCGTTTTTCTGACTGATTTCGCTGAATTTTTAAGAATGAAATCTTATTAATCCTTGGATAACGTAGACCAAATTGGCTAATTTAATGTCCAGCTTGAATGTTAAATGCTAAAATCTTACTCAAACATCCATTTCTTTTATACTGGTTGATGCAAATACTAGATTATATCGAATATTACGGACTTATTTTTTTGCTGAATGGTTAAGAAATGTTTTCCATTCAATAATAATAGGCCATAATAGACTAATTTAC
>NZ_JBPLBG010000040.1:0-3079 GCF_054039255.1 Candidatus Harpocratesius sp. | reverse complement strand
GTGAGAGTGAATACATTACCCTGAAAGATTTGCCGCCCCATGCCTGTATGGGCGTTTCCATGGAATATGCCGACGATCTGAAAACATCGGTTCGCAATTTTGAGAAACAGCATATTCTGGCAATTCTTAAACGGGTTGATAACGATAAAAACAAGTGCGCGGAAATCCTGGGCATCGGTTTGTCGTCCCTGTATCGTAAAATCGACGAGCTGGGCATTAAACTGTAATATCTGTTCTGGCCGGGTTTTTTATCAATTGTCGGGATGGATCAGATATGAGATTTTAGATGTGAGATTTTTGATTTTAGATTTTTCGGCGGGTGCGGCCGGCAACAAACCTGTGTGGCGATTTGAAATTTGAAATTTGCTCCGAAGGTCACAAAGGACTCCTGATGGAGAGTTCCTGTTGGAACAATCTGCATTCCGCAATGAAACCGCCTTATCCCCTTATTTCCTTATTCCGTATGTCCTTATTCCGTATTCCCTTATCCTCTTTTAAAAATCTTTGCAATCTTCCAATGAGTTGTAATCAAAGGCCGATTTAATGTAGATCGGCGGACAATTTATTGTTGCTTATTATTAAAATTAGAAATAATATTTACCGAACTATGGCTTTCATTACCACCAAAATGGTTTTTTATTGTTGGCTCCTTTGAAATTGTGTATTGGAGCGGTATTGGGGAAAATATCTGATAACAGATGTTTTAAACAGAAACTTGAAAATATAGCCATTAGTCTAAGATAAATTGTGCGTGATAGATGTGTATTAGCCAGCTATAAAAAACCTAGGTAAAAAAGGAATATCTGAAAATTTGGGAAAACAACTTCATAGTGGATATATTCTTAGTTCGGTAAAAAAAGCCACAGCTAAATTTGATAAAACAATCGATTTTTCTAGTTTATTAGAACAACTATCCTGCTTCGAAATTGAACACGATTTTAATATCCATCCTATTGAAGATTCGATAGTAATGGTTTTAAATAATTTTCTTTCCCGTGGTTTACCAACTCTTCCTTCCATTTTCATTGAAGATCTATTTTCTGAAACATTGAAAATATCTGAAAAAGAACTAAATAGAAAAACCGGTGAAATTATTTATAATGGAAATAGTAGGTTACAAGAGAATATAAATTTAATTTATAAATCATTTTTTATCGTCGAGCCAAGAATTAACAAAGATTTTAAGCCTACCTTCAATTTTAAATCTTGGGAAGAACATAACAGTAGTGAATATGAAGAATTGTTTTTTAACTCAATATTACCGGATAAATTTCACAACTCTTTACGACAACTAATAGAACCTCAAAGAACTATCAAAAGCATACTAAATTATTCAGACAGAACTTTTAATAGACTTGGCGCTCGGTTGGGAAATCAGAAAAATGATTTTTACAATCAAAAAGTTGATTTTAGTTTTGAATTTCCAAGTGTAAAAAATTTTGCAACAGGTTTAGTAATTGAAATTGATGGCTGGCAACATAAAATAGAACCCCAAAAAACTTTAGATGAAAAAAGAGATTCAGTTGTAAACAGAATTGGTTGGGCGCCAACCGTTCGCTTTTGGACAAATGAATTGGAATCAGTTCCAAATAATAAGATTAAACGAATCAATAAATTTTTAAAACATCCATATTCCGTCCAAATCAGGAAAAATTATGATAAACCAATCTGGACGAAAAAATTTGGGCTTGAAGCTTTACAAATAGCATTATCACCCTTTGCAATTGCACGCCTTCAGAAAACAATTCTATTTTTAATTTCATCAGGAACTCTAAGTCTGAAGACAGAATCTTGGAATTTGGCAATAATCGAAAGAGATGTCCCCTGCGCATTGCTTGCTATTGAAGATTTAATTCAACTTTTTCAGAATATTTTTTCATTAGAAGGTAAAGGCAGAAGCTTGCCTGAAATAAAATTAAAAATCTTTAATACAGATGAATTTAAATCTTGTCAACTTAACGATGGTATTGAAACGGAATCTATAGAGAATTTTCGACCGCAGGATTTTTACGATGCAATAATAGATATTTCGGTTCTTCAAAGAGAAGGCTTTGATTATCCGAATAATATTGATTTAAATAAAAATAAATATTATATAAAAATTCGCTCTTGCCATTCTTTAAAAGAAAATCGTTTAATTCAATCGTCAAAACCAATTAAATATATTATTCCGGAAGAAGACCAGCCAGAACCATTAGTTTACTTTTTAAGAAATATATTCCGCAAAATTAATTTCCGAGAAGGTCAGGTAAATATTCTTAAAAAAACGCTTTCTCTTGAAAATGTAATAGCTCTCTTACCCACTGGGGCAGGTAAGTCTCTTACTTATCAATTGTCAGCATTGTTGCAGCCAGGGATTGTATTAATTGTAGATCCCTTAAAATCTTTAATGCGGGATCAAAATGATAATTTAAAAGCAGCAGGGCTGGATTCCACTGCATTTATTAATTCTTCTATCAGCGCTAATGAACGGGCGGACGTTAGTGAAAAAATGGTTAAGGGATTCTATCAATTTGTTTTTATTTCCCCCGAGAGACTTCAGATTGCTGAATTTCGAGAATATCTGGAATCTATGATAGATACTTTTTTCACTTATTGCATAGTAGATGAAGCCCATTGCGTTTCTGAGTGGGGGCACGATTTTAGAACGGCATATTTGCGTTTAGGAAAAAATGCCAGAAAATATTGTAAAACACTTACTAAAGAAATTCCAATTATTGGCTTAACCGGAACTGCTTCATTCGATGTCTTGGCGGATGTCCAGCGGGAATTAGATATTGGCGATGAATCGGCTATTGTCGCGCCTTCAAAATATGAACGTAAAGAGTTGAATTTTAAAATTATAGATGTGGGTAAAATTGATACCCCGGAAAATGCCGATGAATTTACAATAAAAGAATTGGTGGCAGACAAAAAACAAAATTCTTTATATTATTTATTAAACGATATTCCAGGTCATATCCAAAAGTTAGTTGAAAATTAATTTTGAATATTGGTGAGGTTTTCATTTTTTTATCTGTTTCTCTATTTCAGTTTGAATTCTCTCTGCCATTCTGTTCAGGTGACGATAGTTGTTGAT
>NZ_JBPLBG010000039.1:0-9070 GCF_054039255.1 Candidatus Harpocratesius sp. | reverse complement strand
TATCATCCAAACCAAAAGATCTGGTTGATATTGGGCGAAAAATTGAATTAAATTTCCACTTATTCCAGCAAAAATACTGATTAATAATGGTAACAAAACCATAATAAGAATTATTGAAAACACATTCATGAGTATTTCAATTATAATTGTCTGCTTTTTCTCTTTTTTCAACAATTTTTCACGCATTTTTAAATTAATCACCTTTTTCAAACTCAAAAATTTCCAAACATCCCTTCCTAAACCGACGAACATAATTAAATCAATCAGAATATACAAAACCATATGAGAGAAAATAGGAGAATAAGGTTGTTTATCATTGACTATATTATAGATACTATCTGCAAGATTTCGATAATAGCCTTGATTTCCAAAGAAACTATTCACATTCGTAAAAACAACAACCCCTTCTTTATTCTCAGGTGTTAAAAGAATTTCTGCATGATAATCTCCTAAATCTCCTGATTGTGCCAAATATTTTATTCCATTGAATGTAAAATTATACCACCCCATAGTCCATGAAGAATTCTTTAGTGGATCTTTAGGAATCGCATGTAAAATTTCAAATGAAGAAGGCTTTAAAACATTGTGTGTAAAATTACTATTATTATAAAATAAATGGGATTGCATTAGTACAAGTATGTCCTCAATATTAGAAACCATTCCGTTCGCAGGAGATTGTGCTACTGAGTATGATTGATGTGAAGGGATGGCTATTCCATACCATAATCGATAACCTTGAGCGAATTCTGCTTGATTTGCTGCATCTGTTTGGCTAAAAAATGTATGTTGCATCCCAAGAGGAGAGAGAATACGAGTAGTAATATAATTGCTAAATGATTGATTAGTAACTTGTTCGATTAAATATCCTAAAATCCAGTAATTTGCATTAGAGAATTCGAAATTTTTTCCTGGTTCTGTTTGAAAAGATTCAGATTTTAAACCATTTACTAATTCTTGTATACTACTTACTTTGATGTCGGTTGAACCTGCTTTAATGGATAAACCGGTTTGATGGGTTAAACATTGTTGAATTGTGATTTGTGAAGAATACTCTGGATTTGAAAGTTCAAATGAAGGAATATATTTTTGAATTGTTTCATTTAATTCTATTAATCCATCTTCTTGAAGTGCCAGAACTCCCATTGCAGTAATTATCTGGGAGATTTCTCCCAACATGAAAAGCGTTTGGGATGTTACGGGTGTTTTTGCATTATTTGCTTTACCTAATCCGTTTGCGTATATTATTTGACCATTTTGAATCACACCAACAGCAATTCCAGGAAAAAGCATTTTTTGTTTCTGATCTTGTAAATAAGTATCTATTTTTTCTGAAGATGTGGCAGATGTTCCATTATTTATGAATGTACATAGAATCATAAGAAATAGCAAAGAAAAAAAGAAAATAATTCTTATTTCTGAAAAAGAAGCATGTCTTCGATGAATTGTTACCATTATATTCACCTTTTCAAAATACGTACCGGCTAAAAAATAATTTTAATTTAATTAGTTAACTTTTAAAAATTAGGCTGGGTTGAATAAAGTATGATCTTGCAATGGGAAGTTACTCCCGATGAGCAAACCACTTTAATAATTGAATTGATTTTTATAATCGTCGCTATTGGGTCTTGCGTAGAATTTGCAATAATTAAAAGAATTTATCATAAACTGGCAAAAAAGGGTTATAACATTATTTTTTTTGGGGTATTTCTTTTTGGACTTCATATTCTTTTTGATTTTTTAGATACTCTTGCTATGAAAAAGATAAATGGAATAACCACAAAGCTATACTTAGCTTTTGATTATTTAGATGCAATTTTTGCCTTTATCGGCCTTTTTATTATAGGATATGGTTTTTATCAAATTGCAAAAGATGGAATGGAGATTTGGGAGGGTGATGTGAAGTGATCGCCGTAAGTCTTTCCTCAGAAATCGATTTACTTGATGTAATTTTAGAAAGCTTAAGCTTAGTTGGTTTTATTTTCATTTTAATTATGGCATTCTATGCAAATAAGAAAAACCCAATTTTTCGCTCAAAAGGATTTCCAATTCTAATCATAGGAATTGTATTAGGTATTATTGCAGCTGGAATGGATTTATTAGGTGAATTTGTTTGGTTTGATACAGGATATGATATATATAAAATGGTAATGAGTATTTTGTATATTTTTAGTCTTGTTGTGTTTAGTATTGCTATTTTTCTTGTGTTTCGATTTACAAGATTCATGATGGGAGAAAAAAACTAATCTAATCTGAGCGTAATATAATATGCTACTTGAAGTTTTCATTATTCAAAAAGGAACCTCATTTTTATTGGCCAGAAAAGCATTTACGAAAAAAGAAATTAGAATGGATGGTTCCCTTTTTTCTGGCATGATTTCAGCAATTTCATTGTTTACAAATGAATTAAAAATAGGGGAAATCCAATTTTTTGAAACAAATGATTATAGAATTTTAATTCATTCATGGGAGAAAATACTGATTGTTGGAATTGTAGAAGAGAAAGATGAAGATGAATTCATAATAAGTACTTTGAAGATAATTGCGCAAGAATTTTGGAAACAATTTCAGTATTCATTAGAAAACTGGAATGGAGATACCGCAGTTTTCGAGAATTTTCCTATAACCATCGATGAAATATTTTATTCTGAATTTGCTCAATATTATATTGAACGAAATTACCCAAATAATGTGATTTCAGTAATTCGTTCTGTGCAATTTAAATTTGAACCTCATATTCTCCGATTTATTGGAATAAGAATTGGTGAAACTCGTTCAACTACTATCTCTCAGAAACAAATGAAGAAAATTACTAGTTTGGGGCCAGATTTTCCTGAAAAACAAATTTTAAAATTA
Source organism: Candidatus Harpocratesius sp. (assembly GCF_054039255.1). Taxonomy (NCBI): domain Archaea; kingdom Promethearchaeati; phylum Promethearchaeota; class Promethearchaeia; order Promethearchaeales; family Promethearchaeaceae; genus Candidatus Harpocratesius; species Candidatus Harpocratesius sp. The sequence continues at coordinate 6,217 of NZ_JBPLBG010000039.1, read as the reverse complement.
GTAGAAAAGGAAATAAATCATTTTTCAATTAGTGAAGTTGAATTCAAAGAAGTTGTGGGAAAAAAGACAATTCAAATCACTTTAAAAATTTGTCCTATTTGCAGGGGTATTCATGATAATTCGTTTTCTTGTGATTTTATTATTGGATTTATACATGGTTATCTTAATGGAATAAATCTTGGTATTTCATATAATGTGTTTGAAAACGAATGCCATGCTCATGGCAACCAATATTGTGTTTTTTCTGCAATTCTTCAACAAGAAAAATAGTAATAAAGTCAAGATCTCATAGAATTCTGATTATTTTATATTTTTCTACGGTTTTTCTTTCTTTTTTATTAAGTAATTAAAAGAAATATCTTGTTAATCCATTTATCCTTCCATAAAAGAATTTTTATCACATATATTCTAAAAAGGATAAGCATAAATTACCAGTAGATAATTCAAAATCACGATAGTGACTTTGTAATATAAATGGTCAAGGTAATAAAAATCAGATAATTCTGAAGGGATTTTATCTGATACAGTAATAAAAAAAGAAGAAAAATGGTGAAAAAATAAGATGGTTGATTTTACATTAACTGAAGAACAATTACAATGGCAACAGCGCGCTAGGAATTTTGCCCAAAATGAAATTTTACCTATAGCATGGTATTTTGACGAAAAAGATGAGATGCCTGTGTTTATATTGAAAAAGGCTTGGGAAGCTGGATTAATGAATCTTGGTGTTCCTAAAAAGTACGGTGGAGAAGAATTGAAAAGTTTAACCCAGTCATTAGTTGTTGAAGAATTTGCATCTTGCGGGCCAGGTATGGCGACATCTATTTTTGATAATGGTTTGGGTCAAGAACCAATTATTTTAAGTGACAATGAGTACATTAAAGAGAAAATACTCTCTCAAGTTATAAAAGATTTTAAATTGACTTGTTTTGCCACATCTGAAACAGGAATGGGCTCAGATGTTGCAGGTATGCGCTGTAAAGCTGAAAAAGATGGTAAAGATTATATCATAAATGGAACAAAGTATTGGGTAACTAATGGTGGTGCTGCAAAAGATAATGGAGGATATGCTTCTATATTTGCTACAACCGATCGAAAAGCACGCCATAACGGAATTGCAGGATTTCTTATTGATTTAAAATCTGACGGTGTTTCTGTAATACAACATATTCCAAAAATGGGTCAACGTTGTTCAAATACTGTAGCATTAAAATTCGACAATGTTCGAGTTCCTGCTGATCATGTATTAGCTCGCGAAGGAGGTGCAGGTTTTAAACTTGCAATGAAAACATTCACACAAACTCGTCCCATGATTGGTGCATTTGCTGTAGGAGCAGCGCGTTCTGCAATGGAATTTGGAATGCAATATGCACTTTCTCGAAAAGCTTTTGGACAACCAATTGGAATGTTCCAAGGTATTCAATTTAAAATCGCAGAAATGTATCAAAAGGTTGAAACTGCTCGCTTAATGATTTGGCGTTCTTGTTGGGAAGCAGATCAAGGTAGAGATGCTACATTATGGGCATCAATGACCAAATTTTGGAGTACAGAAGCAGCTTTTGAAGTAGCAAATGATGCATTGCAAATAATGGGGGGATATGGATATACAAAGTATTATCCTGTTGAAAAATATCTCCGAGATATTCGGTTACTTCAAATTTATGAAGGAACGAATCAAGTCCAACGAGCGGTGATTATAAAATATCTCCTAAAAGGTGGTTTTAAACCAATAATGCCAAAAATAGAAGATTTACCTCGTCTTCGGGCAGAAGATATTGAGGATGCAGCTAGAAAAGGAATGCAACAACAAATTGTTTGGCGTTGCAAAGTTTGTGGGCATCTTCATTATGGTGATGAACCCCCTGATGAATGTCCTGTATGTAGAATGAAAAAAGGTGTCTTTAAAAAAGTGTGGCCTAAAAAATAATCGCTACTTTTTTCATTTTTTTTCTCTTTTTTTCCCTATTTTTTTACTATTTTATCAGGTACTACATTTATAAATCTAAATTTCTCTAAAGGAATTCTTTTTGGCCTAATTTTCTCACTTTCTATCTGACCTTTAGATAGTACATCGTTAAGTGACAATTTTCGTTTTCCAACTATGATTAAGGAGATAATATCATATGTCTCAGGAATATTTACAATTTTCTTTACTTTATTTGGAGAAAAACCTGCAATTGGATGAGCAACCAAATTCAAATCTGTGGCTTTTAAAATCATAGCTGCAGCAGCCATTCCTACATCAAATTGATAATATATTCGATCTCTGATTATGCAATCTAAATTTTTCTCTGAAAAGATAGCAATAATCATTGATGCATGCTTCGCCCATGCGTTTCCTTGAGATAAGGCTTCATTTTTAAGATTTTCCAAGAATGGATTATCCTTCACAAAAACAAAGCGCCAAGGTTGATTATTGAAACAACTTGGCATTAATTGTGCTGCATATGCTAGCTGATCTATTATTTTTTCAGTAATTTTAACTGGTTTTAAGGAACGAAAAGCTCTTCGTGTTTTTATAATTTCATCTAAATTCATGATTATCAAAGATTAATTCTCTTTCAACTTTTAATATATAGTGCTTATCCAATATTTTTTAACTTCTTTAAGCAATAATAATTAATATGAAAAAAGGTATTGCATTGATATTTCAATTATTTTTTTTTTTTATTCTTTTGAATTCAATTAAATCATTTCAATTATCAACTAATTTTTATAAATTCTGTTCCAATAATCTAATTGAAAAAAAAAGTGGTGAAAGTCAAAATATCTTGAATTCTCCAGAAGATTCATTTCGAATGAATTTTGAATTCATTAATCAAACTTTAGAAAATCTTGAGTTGGAATTCTATCAAGAAGATTCTGTTCTCTTTAGAGGTAATATTTGTAAAAATGTAACCATTAATGTTATGGATTCTGGTTCTGTAGAAATAATCGATAATATATTTAAAGAGTCTTTTTTCACAACACTAACATTATGGAATTGTTCGAATCTTGTTGTTCAAAATAATACATTTCAAGATATCTACGATACTCCAATTCATGTGATTGAAACAATTGGGGCAGAAATTGAGAATAATTCTATATTACTTCCTGAAATGAATCCAAATCCACAATCATTAAATTTTGGAATGGAAATTGATCGTTCTCCTCAATCAATAATTAAAGGTAATATTATTAATGCGCCTCTGGGTGATGGATTAATTCTTTCTCAATCTCCTAATTCATTGATTCAAAATAATTTAATACATGAAAGTGGATTTGGTGGAGTTAGTCTCATGTTTAGTTCTGATACCATTATTTTTGAAAATACAATTGTTAATAATTCTATGTTAATTACTGATGTGCCTCAATTAAGTTCTGCAGTAATGCTTTCTGTATCTCCAAGAACTAATATTACAAAAAACCTAATTGAAAAATCATCTAATGCAGGTATTTGGATTGAATCATCAGAAGAAACAATCGTGAATCAAAATACAATAACTAAGCATGAAATTGTCGGAATTTTTGTCGGCTCTTCTCCCCGATCAAAAATTACTTTCAATAAATATGCTCAAAACGGTGGAACGAATTTTGTTGAGCAAGATCAAAGCCCTGATTGTATAATAGAGGGGAACGAAGAAATTAAATTAACTGATGATTCTGATGATTTTAATAATTCTACTGAATCTAATAATTATCCTAACGGTGATATTTATGATTTTAACAACAAAAAAATTTCAAGTTATACAGGGATATCGTTGATTTTTATCATAAGTATATATTTATATTTTTATAACACAAGAAAAAAGCAAATTTAATCCATTGATCACCTTTGAAAAATAAGAATATTGTAAAGAATAATTTCTAAAGATATGAGATAAGCATAAAAAAGGGGATCCTCTATAGATTTTGAATATATATGGTAAACCATTTGAAAAATGAGAGTTCCCCTTATTTATTAATGCATGCTGATAATCCTGTGAATTGGTATCCTTATTGTTCTCAAGCATTTGAAAAAGCAAAAAAAGAGAATAAATTAATATTTATTTCTATTGGTTATACTGCCTGTCATTGGTGCCACGTTATGGCACATGAATCTTTTGAAAAAATGGATATTGCTTCCAAATTAAATAAAAATTATATTTCAATTAAGGTTGATAAAGAAGAGCGCCCTGATGTTGATATACTTTATCAGAAATTTGCTCAAATAATGGGAAAGAATGGTGGATGGCCACTAAGTGTATTTTTAACACCAGAAGGATTACCTTATTTTGTGGGAACTTATTTTCCACCTGTATCTCGTTATGCATTAATTGGATTTTCAGAATTAATTGCGAAATTAATCGCAATTTATAACGAACAATCCGAAAAAGTGAAAAAAAATGGTATAGAATTGCTGAAAATGCTTTCTTCTTCAAGAGATGATGAAATTGGTACAATAAAGGATATAAATTATATAGATGATTTTAATTCTATTTCATATTTCGATGAAGTTCTTGATAAATTTTGGATTCAGATGGATTCAAAATATGGTGGGTTTGGAAATGCACCGAAATTTCCCAATTTTCCTGCTTTATTGTTTTTAATCCGTCAGCTTGCCTATCAAAATCAAAAATTTTGGCAGAAATCTCGCACTCTGAATAAAAGATCGTTAAACTCCACTGATAATAAAGATTCTGTAAAAAATGTTGCTTTAAAGGAAAATCTTAAGAAAACTTTAGATTCTATGATCTTTGGGGGATTATATGATCAAATTGGTGGGGGTTTCCATCGATATACTGTAGATCAGAAATGGATAATCCCTCATTTTGAAAAAATGCTTTATGATAATGCGCTTGCCATCCAAGTTTACTCAGAGGCTTTTCTTTTCTTTCGAGACCCAGAGTATAAAAGGGTGGTTAAAGAAATAATTGATTGGTTAAATAGAGAGATGCATGATAAAGAAGGAGGGTATTATGCCTCACTTTGTGCAGATTCAGACGGTCATGAAGGAAAATTCTATGTATGGCAGAAATATGAACTAGAGCAAATATTAACTTTAGAGGAACAATCTCTTTTCTTTGATTATTATCATATTTCAGAAAAAGGTAATTTTGATCATCACTCAAATATCATTACTGTCCAAAAGAATTTAGATGAACTTGCTGAAGATAGAAACATAAATAGAGGCCTGTTGGAAATAACTCTAAGTAAAATCAAAAGCAAATTATATAAAGTGCGCTCTAAACGACCGCCACCTCAACTAGATTCAAAAATTATAACCTCATGGAATTCACTTCTTTTATCTGCATTAATTACATCAGAGAGAATATTTGCAGGTGATCCAGGTTTTATAAAAATTCAAAGAAATATCATAGATTTAAGTAATTTTCTAAAAAGTAAGATGATAAACGTCCAAATTGGTAGTGTTAAACGAATTTTTATGTTAGGTAAAGCAAAAATCCATGGAAATCTTGATGATTATGCTTATCTAATTAATTCATTTTTAATCCAATATTTATATTCTAAGGATTCTACCCTTTATTCTTTGATTAAAAATTTATTTAATAATGTTATGAATGAATTTTGGAATAATACTCATTTTTACTTTTATTACTCTCCGAAAGAATCACAAGATCTTCCTATTCGAACGAAATTGGATTTTGATCTCCCAATACCTGCCCCTTCTGTTATCATGCTTGAAAATTTTATTATTTGGGCCGAAATAACGGGTGATCAAAGATGGATGGATAAAGTAAATAAATCTCTTCGATCCTTATCTCCCAAATTGGAAAAATATGGCTTTGCAGCTGGCTCTTATTATATATTAATGCAACATTTGATTTATGGATATCAAGAAATTTCATTTTCAAAAAGTAAGGATGGACAAGATGCTGAAAGGGAATATCTTCTTTCAAAATTGAAACAATTCTTTTTACCATTTCAAATAATTAAAATTATTAATTCGAATAATTTAACAAATAAGGAATTGATCGAAAATCTTGATTCAATCTCTGCAATTATGAATGATCAGAACCAATCTATTTATATTTTTTGCGAAAATCATGTCTGTTCAAAACCTTTTAAAACTTTAGAGCAATTCATTAACTATTTTAAGAATAATCTTTGTAATTGAGTGTATTTTAAGATCTTAGAATTATAAGTTTTTTCGCTTTTTTGCCAATTCAGCCTCCCACTTCCGCCGCCTATCCCAAAAAGTTTTTTGTCGGTCATTTAAGCCCGGGAGAAGGAGAGG